>NZ_JBEXWB010000001.1:0-16945 GCF_040629645.1 Streptomyces sp. NPDC005899
TGGGGGTGTCCCGAACGAGGTGGGAAAGGCCCGTCCGCTGCGCTCCCGGACCGGTCCGGCTCCGCCGGACGGCTGGTTAGGTGGGAGGGGGGGTGGTCGGGACGGTCTGGGTGTTGGTGACTCAGAGTTGATGCAGCATGTTGCGTTGGCGGAACCGGGTGACACCCTGCATCAAACTTGGGACTGTGTAGGATCTGGGATCCCTCCACGCCCCCTCCCGCAGGGATTCCCCGGCTCGCCCGAGGCGTGGAGGTGACCTGAAGCCCGTTCCTGACAGACCGTCAGAAGAGTGAAGGGAATTCGAAGGGTCGCAACAATGCGCGGGATCACCATTCGTGAGCGTGCATCAATTCCTGCTCTGGCTGAACTCTGGAACCAGCCCATGACACCACCCGAGGAAATAGGGAAAGCTAAAAAGGTGAAGCATGTTTCGACGCCCGCCGGTATCCCGGCAGAATTCGGCGCGCGGGCGCGGGACGAACGGGAGCCGGGCCGGGGACACCCGGGCCGGCCCCGCACAACACCCGACCCGCCGCCAACAACGACCAGGAGCACAGACGGGTCGCACCCCAGGTCGCGGCCCGAGTCGCATCCCAGGTCGCACCCCGAGTCGCGGCCCGAGTCGTATCCCGGGTCGCATCGGGGCGACGCCCAGAAAAGGGCCGGACGGGGCGCCTGACCTGCTGGACAAGGGGCCGCCGGGCGGGCCCCGGCCGCCCCGACTACTTCCCTGGGAGGCCCTTCGCGATCCGGACCAGTCGTACCCGCCGGGTTCCGCCAGGTCCCGGAGCCGGCACACCGGCCATGCAAACGCTGCGCTCCCCGGCGTGATCATCAGCCGACCCCAGCGGGCCAGCACGCCCGGGGTTGGCTGTCGCAGTCGCGTTCTGGTTTTTGAGTCCTCGGCTGCCTGGCTTGTCTCACTCCGTTGCTGCGTGTCCTGGAGCGCCGGTCGACATTTTCGATGGTGTCCCTGTCAGCAGCCCATAAGGGTGCACGACTGCCGTGCCGGGCACAGCGCCTGGTGGTACTCAGTCCAGGGCATCCCATAGGTCATCCCCTTCGCTTTCACCCCACCCTTCCTCGGCAGCCGCCTCTGCCGCTGCGTCTGCCGCCACATCTAGAGCGATCTTGTCGTACCGTTCCTGTGCCATGAATTGCCGAATAGTCTCGGGCCGGTCCAGGTTGCGCATTGCGTGGGTGAGCAGAGCGGCTGCGGTTTCCAGCTTGCTGCTCGGCTCCAACCTCTCCAGGAGCGAACGTAGTTCTTGGGTGTAAACACTCTTGTCTGGGAGACCTACCGGCCATTCAATGCCCTCGGCGTCCGCTGGCGCCTCTGGGGCGTCAGCGCTGAGGATTCGTAGACTCGGCCCCTCCTCCACCAACGGCATCATGATGTGCGTCCTCCAGGTGCAGCAGCCCCTGCCCATCGCCGTGGCGAACATGGCTACACCGACGAACTGCCACTGGACCGTTGCTGTGCACCATTCGCGGTCTCCCAGTTGGTACCCCTTGACATCGGTCACCTGGACCGCCTTGACGTGAAGGCTTTCCTTCGAAGCCACCCAGCTATGAGCGAATTCGATCTCGCCATTCTGGCGCAGCGTCGGGAAGCCGCCGGGCCGCCCGAGAATGCGGGTGCCCCAACGAACCACGGAGGCATCTCGGATGCTGTCCCTGTAGCGCGGCAATAGCTTCTCGACCTGCTCGGGTGTGACCTCAACGGACGGAGCGAGGAGCTGCAACAGATCCGCCAGGCGGGTCAGGTGGACGAACCTGTCCCCGAGGCCCTCCACGTCTTTGTCCATCGGTGTGGGATATCCGGTACTGCCGTCCGTGAAGTCGCTGGTGTTGCCGCTGACGAAGTACACCTTCTCCTTCGGGTTGGCTCGGGCGTACTCGACAGCCGACAGCCAGATAGCCACGTCCCGAGCCCCGGTCTTGATCTCCTTCTTCAGGCCCGCCGGCGGCAGGGTATTGGCCTCCCGGTACATCCCCTGTCGAAGCGCGCCCTCAGTCGTCGGCAGGACTTCAACCAGCTCCTTCAGCCGATCGCGCCAATGCTGGCGCACGGCGTCGGGTTCGGGATCGTTGAGCGCGGGGACGTCCAAGGGAGACGCTCTCTGTAGCTGCCGCAGTGCTTGAGCCGCTTTCTCGTGGGCTTTGCCGTACTCGATGGCCAGCTGCGCCGCACGCTCCTCCAGGACCATCCACGGCACCGCGACTCGGTCACTGCCTGTCTCCCTGATAGCACGGAGCAAGTAGGCATCGCCGCTGTCGAGCTTCATGCCGCGTATCACGCAGGTGTCGAGAATGATCATTGGGCGCCTCCGGTGCCTCGAACGAGGTGTCAGGATCTCAGCAGACCGGTCGTCGGAGTAATGGTTTGGTGAGCCCCCGCCCTGACGGGCACCAGACCAAGGCGGAGGCGGCTACTGCGTCTGCCAATTCAGTGGCCTGGGCGCGGTCTCGAACGAGTCCTGCGGATGACTCATCCCCGTGGACGACGCGGTTGGGGCTGGCCGAACGCTCCGGCCGGCCCCAACGCCACCACCGCTTCCCTGGCCGGTTACTGGGAACACCTCTCCCGGTATGCCTGGAGGACGCACAGCACGAGGGACAGGATCAGGGCACCCCATCCGCCGACCCCGCCGAGGAACGAGCCGGTAGCGTCCATCGCCTCGCGCATGTTGGGTCGGTCCACCACAAGGAGGACCAGAGCGGAGGGGACAAGCCCGAACATGGCTACCGCCAGAAGCAGGGCGATCCATCGGGCGAGGACGGGCGGCGCGAGGTCCGAAGCGCCTGAGACGGGCGTGGTCGGGTCGGGCATCGAGGTGGAGTCGGGCGTCGTCATGGCGAACATGTCCTTTGAGTAGGTGCGCTCCGGGTGAGCGCGGAGCCACAGTCCGCGATCCAGGCCGCTCGTTCGAGTTCTCGCGAAAATCCGTTCCACACCCCCTCAGAGGGGCCTCTGACGGGGTGTGGAGGAGATTCGCGAACGCTTGACGAACGGGTGTCGCGAGGTGGTGGCAGCACCTTCGAGCACCGAGGGGTTAGCCCCGCAACCCCCGAGTCGAGGGGCCCCAGATTTCCGACGCGGCGACCCTCATGCAAGGTTTTCAAGCGATGATTCGTGCCGCTTGAAAACCTTGAATAGACGAGGCGGCGGCGCTACCGACGAAGTCTTCGAGCGAGTGGAACGCCCGGTACACCGACGCGAACGAACACCGAGACGCCGGTACGTGGCACTGATCGGCGGACCGCTGGACGGGCAGCGCCTCGCTGTCACCGACTGGAGCGAGCAGCAGCTGCTGGACGGCGCGGCGCTCCTCACCGAGCTCGGTGCGTACAGGCCGGGCGGGCGCGCTCACTACGAAGGACAGCCCGGCAACCCGGACCGGCTCCACTGGACCGGCCACACGCCCTGAGCCACTGTCACCCACCGACGGGCAAGCTCCGCAAGCCTCTGCCGCGCTCCACGCGGGCACTTCCACCCCGCCCATTTTGACCGTGGAGCCCGCCGAGTCTCGCTCCGCGGGTGCACGGGCGCACGGGTGCCCGTGCACGCTGAACGCGCAACCCTGTCAAGCCCCCCTGGGCCGCCGGGTCCTCCGTCCGGCATCTGTCCAGGGATCCGCTGGGATGCGTCCAGAGGGCTCGTCCATCCGCCCACCGGGCAGACCCCGGGCAGATCCCAGCGGATCGCTGGACAGATCCCCGCGGTGCAGTGCCGCAAAGTGCAGACGGCTCGGGCGCCTCCGGCCGCCCCCAGGCGAGGGCCGGGCCGAGGTGAGGGCCGGGCCGGTGATGCGGGGGCCCGCTCTCGCGTGGCGGTGCCCTGGGGCCGGGCTGGGACGCAAGGGTGGCAGCGGTTGGATACTTCGCCCTGCCCGGCCGGCGGGTGAGTGCCCGGCCCGCTGTGGCTCCGGGGCACCCCCATCCAGCTCCCGGAAGCCACAGCACCCATTGCTGCCGTGGTGAGTACCCGAGAAACTCACCACGGCAAGCACCCTCACCCGGACCCGCTCACCACGGGCAGGAAGGCCTTTGGCATCCTCTACCAGTCGTACCGGCGACCACTCCTCGCCGGTACGACAACCACCCGAGGACGGGCCGGGCCCCGGCAGACAGCGGGCACAGCGAGCGAATCTGGGCTCCCTCAGCCAACCCTTCGAGATCGGGCGGCTAGAGCGTCACGCAGAACGCCATCAGGCGTGCGTGCCATGCGCAGCAGTTTACGGATGACTTGGGCTGTCCCAGCGGACGTCCGGACAGACCCGCGCGGGGCAGTGCCGGGAGTTCAGACGGCTTGCCGCGAGGACAAGGCAGCACGGCGTACCCCTCGCGCCGCAGTCTTCTCGCCAGGGTTGTCGACCGAGCCCTGACGGGCTGGCACAGGAGCCATCCTGAGGACATGGAGGACTTCGAGTTCAACTGCTGGAAATGCTGGGAGACCAACGTCATCCAGGGCCGGCCCAAAGGATTCTGGACCACCACGCACTACGAAGTGCCCAGCGAGTGGGACTGCTGGTCATGCGGCGCCAGCAACAGCACCCCCGACGACTGACACCGGCGATCACCCGGCGGGATTCGCCGCGCCCGCACCTGTCCGCCTCGCGTGCACTGCGCAAAGTACGCACCCGCTCGGTGCGCTTCGGAGGGCCGGCGCGGGAGCATTGCGCGGATTGCGCACCCGACCGCTTACCGAATCCAGGTCATAGGAAGAACGCCGCAAGGACACAGGCGGCAGGAACGCTACCGGTGCCCGGTCCGGCTGATGAGCCCCCGGGATTCGAGCCGGGCGAGGTTGTAGAAGACCGATGCGGTGCTCGGCAGATCGACCCGCGCACCGATCTCCCGGACAGTCGGCACCTCACCGGGCTCGGTGATCCAGTCCTGGATCACCCGCAGGATCGCCGCTTGCCGGTCGGGCAGGACGCCCGGCCCGCTCGCGCCGTCCTCACCTCAAGCTGCCCCTGGCGGCGGGCGAGGCGCCTCAGCTCCACCCGGGTCGCAGGGACACCGCCGCCAGGAGCGGACCAGAACGGATGCCACTGGATCCGCACGGACAACACCAGCAGGCGTCGCCGGACTGGCGGACGAGCCCGTAGTTGGGGTCCGTCCGCCAGCCGATGCCGTTACTTGTGCTGGTCCTCTTCCTGCTCGTCCGGCTGGTCCTCGTTTCGGGCGCGGCGCAGTTCCAGGGTGATGGTGAGGGTGGTGCCGATCAAGGTGAGGAGGTCGGCGGCGATGGAGAGGGTGTCGGTCACGATGCTGCCCTTCGCTGTGGTGTCGGTGCCGCTGAGTGCGGCTGGGGCAGACACTGGCCGGGAGTTGGGTTGTCCTCACTCGTTCGGCCGAACATCGCAGGTAGATTCCGAACCGCACGGGTTGTGTCCGGGATGTCCCGGACGGTTGTGGCGAGGGGGTGCGGGGTGCCGCAGGACGGAAAGCCGGGTCGTCGGTGGAAGGATCTGAGTCCGGCGATGAGCGCTGAAGCGGTCCGGCTTGCGACGTTCTTGCGGGCCCAGGTGGATGAGTCCGGGATGTCCGTGGAGGCCGTGGGCGAGCGGATCCAGTATTCGAAGTCGACCGTCAGCGAGAATCTCAGCGGCAAAATTCCCACGCAGAAGTTCATCACCTCCTTGGTCGAGGCCACGGTCCGTGCTGACTTGAGGGAGCGGCGGCAGGCCGAGGCCGAGCAGTTGCGGCATGCGGCATTGCACCCTCCGAGGACGCACACGGGTCCCGGGCGGCGCGGGAACGGTGAGCGGCCGGGCATGGGGCACACGGCGTCAGCGGGTCTGCTCGACATCGCCGCGCTGCAGGCGAGGCACATCGAGACGTATGAGTCGTTGACCAAGGCGCTGTCCCAGCGCGATGAGCTGCGGGAGACCGCGGCGAAGTCGCAGCAGCTGGCCATGGTCCTGTACGGGATGATCGGCACGCTGCAGGACCGGGTGACGCGCCTGACCGAGGACCGTGACCGTCTGGCGCAGTCCGCCGGCGAGCAGCTCGCCGCAGGTGCGCGGGCGGAAGAGACGGAGCGCAAGCTCGCTCGCGCTCTCGAGCAGAAGACGCGGGCCAACAGTGAGTTGGACCGGGCGAAGCAGAAGCAGCGTGAGGCAGAGAGTCTTTCCGCTCGCCTGCAAGAGAAGATCGACCGGCTCACCGGAGAGCTCAAGGACCTGCGGGCGCAAGGGGCCTCGGCCGACGAACCACTGCCCGAGGTGGTGTCCACGCCTGCCGCGGCGTCGGCGGATCCAGAGGATCCGGAGGGCGACGACATCGAGGCGGCGCTCGTGCGCGCGGAAGTCGTCAACGACACCGATGCCAGCGTCGTCGACCGGATCGCCACCGAACTCACCCGGGAGCAGGAGCCGGATCCGCCCTCGGTGGTTGTCCCGGACAATGCCTCTACCAGCCCGAACGTGGCGAACACGCTCTGGGAGGTGTTCCACATCGCAGCGCAGCGCTGTGGCAAGGCCGGAATGACCCATGAAGCGGTCTGCCTGGCAACCCTCGCTGTGCGGTGGGCCGGTCGTGAGCTAGGCCCCGACCATGCCGAGGCTCTGACCACACGGGATACGCAGGCCTGGTGGATCGCCAGGGATGGTGATCCGGCCGCCGCCCGGGACCTCTACGCCACACTCGTCCAGGACCGTGCTCGGGTTCTGGGAGCTGACCACCCCGAAACACTGGACGATCACGACGACCATGCCTGGTGCACCGGACAGGCTGGTGACCCCGCCACCGCATGTCAGCTCTACGTGCCCGTCCTGGACTCCCTCACCCGTGTCCTCGGGGCCGAGCACAAGAACACGCTCAATGCCCGGGGATGGTGGGCCGAGTACACCGGTCAGGCTGGGGACCCGGGCGGCGCCCGTGACCTCTACGCGCAGCTGGTCAAGGACCGTGCCCGCGTTCAGGGGCCTGGCCACGCAGACACCCTCACCTCACGTCACCACCACGCGCGGTGGACAGGGGAGGCAGGTAATGAGACGGAGGCGCGTGACCTCTACGCCAGCCTCGTTGAGAATCGCACTCGCGTTCTCGGCCCTGATCACCGCGACACCCTCGCCAGCCGCGCCAGTCACGCCCACCGCACCGGTCAAGCCGGCAGACCTGTGGCCGCACGCGACCTGTACGCCCCGCTCATCGGCGATTTCTCTCGCATCCTGGGGCCCGTCCACGCGGCAACTCTTACGGCACGTCACAACCACGCCCACTGCACCGGCCTGGCCGGTGACCCGGCCGCGGCACGCGACCTCTACACCCAGCTCATCGAGGACCGCACCCGCATCCTGGGCGCCGATCACCCCGACACCCTCACCACACGCCACAACCACGCCCACTGCATGAACGAGGCCGGCGACCCCGCCGGCGCCCGCGATCTCTACATCTCGATCAGCCAAGACCGCACGCGCGTCCTCGGACACACCCACCCCTCCACACTCACCACACGCCACAACCACGCCCACTGCGCCGGCCTGGCCGGTGACCCCGCCGCCGCGTGGGCCTCTTTCAACCTGATAGCCCGCGACCGCCTGGTGACGCTCGGCCCGAACAACCCCCTCACCCTCCTTACCCAAGCGATGTCCGCGTACTGGCTGAGGAAGGCCGGCGAGCCTGCTACCGCCCGCGCTCTCTACGCCCAGCTCCTCAAGGACCGCACCCGGGTCCTGGGGCCCGAACACGCTGACACGCTCTCCACACGCCACGATCACGCCCAATGCGTGAAAGAGGCCGGTGAGCCTGAAGCGGCACGCGACCTCTACACCCAGCTCATCGAAGACCGCACCCGCATCCTGGGCGCCGATCACCCCGACACCCTCACCACACGCCACAACCACGCTCACTGCACCGGCCTGGCCGGCTACCCGGCCACCGCCCGAAATCTTTCGGCGGACGTAGCAGCTGATTGTGCTCGCGCCCTCGGCTCCGAACACCCCAGCACCCTCCGCAGCCGCAAAGCGCAGCTCCACTGGAGCCGCCAAGCCGGAGACTGAAACCCCGCGCCCATATCGATATCGATCACCAGGCCAACGAGGCGCTGCCCGCCAGATCACCGACGGCGGACAGCGACCACAGACACGACCAGGGCCACCCCGCCGACCAGGAATCCGCCCCTGGTCAAAGCGGCCGTCAGCGGGTTCATGACGCCAGGCCGGACCCAGACGAGAACGCTGGCCCCCGCGCACAGCAGCCCCACGACAGCGATCCCGCCCATCAACCTCTCGCCTGGTGACAGCGACCCACCCGCCCATAGACACCCATGATCAGCGCCAAACCACCAGCCCCTGGACCGGCACGACCGACTCTCACCGCCACCGACACCAAACCGAGAGATCGCAGCGGACAAGGCGCGGGGCAGCAGACTGCTGGCAAGGCTGGAGGCGCCTGTGACGTCCTCCAATAGCCGCATGGTGTGGCGCAGGGCGTTCGCCAAGGCCGGATCGCGGACAAGACCCTCCGGCAGGCATTCGCCCACGGCCGGCCCGCGCATCACTCCAATCCCCCCGCACAGTAACGTCGTCGCAGGCCAAAGGGGAGGCCGCACGCACGGCAGGAGGAACGCCACCGGTGGCCGGTCCGGCTGATGAGCCTCAGGACTTCGAGCCGGTCGAGCGGATAGGCAACCAATTTGGTGCTCAACAAGGCAACCACACCCCGCTCCCCCCGGACCGTGGGCGCCTCACCCTGCTCGGTGATCCACGCTGACGTCATGCAGCAGCGTAGAAGAGCCCGTAGCCCTCTGAGTACGTCCGGCTCTGTGGGACTGCGGGCCCTCGCCCGCGTAGAGACGGTTTCCTACCCAGCCCTGCGGGAAGCGTGGTGTGCGCAACTGTGGTTTCTCGGCGCTGGGATGATCCTGGTGGCTGGGTGCGGCAGGAGAGGCAGCGACCATGCCTCCCGAATCGCAGAGATCAGTGGGCGTGCACTGTAGGGGGACAGGCCGAGTTCCTGTCTGGCTTCCGCGAGGAGCTCTGGGTCACCGTTCGCCCCAAGTGCTTCCGCAGCCTGTCTGCGACGGTCGAATCCTTCGTTGCCGAAGATTTCTAGCAGGGTGAGGGAGAAGTAGGCGTAGGCAGCCGCTTCGTCGATCAGTTGCCGTGCGGTGTCGGGCAGCGCGGGGTGGGGGGCCCTGCAGAGCTCTTCGGGTGAGTGAATGGCGAAATGTTCGAGCGCGAACTGAACCTCGTGTTCAGTGCATGGGCACGCACCCCTGAGGTGAGCTCCGAGAGTTCGGAACGCGTTGAGGATTTCGTGAGTGTCGGGCGTCCATTGCTGCTTGCTGAGCAAGGTGCGAAACCCTGCCAGCGTCTCGGCCAGCTCTTGGAGCACCAAGCCGCGGGAGATATCGATGAGTTCATCGGACTGGGTCTTTTCTCGGGTCTCCATGATGTGCCGGCCGTAGCGCAGCAGGTCTCGGGGGATCCCTCCTGACAAAATGTGGGCCAGCATCACGTAGGGATCGGAGAGCCCGGGCGCCCGCCGGGCAAGCATGGCTCGGGCTTCGAACAGCGTGGTGGGCTGCACGTAGACGACGTCGTCGAGGGAGCTGTCGGTCACGTCTCGATGAGGTAGTCCGCGACGCACGAACGCTGCACCGACATCTTCGGCCACCGAGATCAAGTAGTGCACGTGAGGAACACCGAGGACGGCTTTGACCTCGCTGAGAAATGCAAGCGCTTGGACGTCCGACCCGAGGCGGTCTACCTCGTCGATCGCGATCACGACCTTGCCGCCTCGCCTCTTGAGGGTTCCTGCAATGCTTCCTAGCACCTCTCGGAAGTCAGAGACCAGTTCCGGGAAGTTCGGCGGTATTGTGGAGATTGAGGTGCTGTGGGTTGTGCCTAACGTCAGCATTTGGGAAGCACCCGTAGTCATGGCTGCGGTGGACATCTGTGTGGTCTGCAGCCGGTACAGGTGGTTACGGCACTGCGTTACGAGCGCTGGCTCGGCAGGGCGCGGTTCCCAGGCCCCCGCCCTCATCAGGGCTAGGCCCAGTAGAGCCATTGCTGCGCGCAGGGGGTTCTCTTCTTCGGCGAGAACGGTCTGCGTCTGCGGGTTGCGTAACAGAGAAATTAGCAGGATGAACAGCATCGTGCCGCCGATCGCTGGGCAGTACTTCCGTGCGGCGTCTCGCAGGAAGCCAGCGGGGATCCGCCAGCTCTGCTCGACCGCCCATTTGCACAGAAGCCACACCGCGAAGTAGAACAGCAAGATTCCTAGGATTCCTGGAGACAGCCCTGTCAGTCGCTGTCGCACATCCTTGTCGACGAGAGCCCAGGCCGCACTCCCTACCAGAAGTAGTAGGCCAGCGGTCGTAATAGCGGCCAGAACGAGGCGCCCGAAGTAGTTCCACTGCGTCGCCCGCCGTAACCGCCACCAGACGGCACCAACAAGAAGCAGCGATACAGCTGTACCTGCCGCACCGCCATTCCAGGTGTCGCTAGCCAACCTACCCAGCGCTTGCACATGCTGCGTGGCACGTGCAACCACTTCCTCGGTGCGCGATTTCGATACAGAGCGGGTCGCAGCGGCAGAACCCATAACCACAAGCGCCAGCGCAGGAACAGCAAAAGCCGCCCACTTGAGCGCTCTCTTGCATCGTGTCCAGGCGCGTCGTAGGGCTCTGCGCACATTGGACAGATGTGTGACTTCGGGGACCTCGTACCCTTCGTGCTTGATGTAGCTCTCACACAGCTGGACCGACAGGGAGAGAAGGAAGTCATGCGGAGCGTAGGTTGCTGGAGCCTGCGCAAGCATGCCGAAGTCAGCGTCTTCAACAGAGCTCTCCAGGAGCGTGGTCTTGCCCGCTCCGCGTGGCCCACAGACGGCGATGGTTCCAGCTTCGATCTGTGCGATCTTCCGCTTCAGAAGTTGGGCTGCCGTGCTCTCGACGACGTAGCCCCGCTCCCGTGGAGAGCGCAAGCCGTCGTAGCTTTCCGGCGCCAATAGCGAATCAGGATCGTCTCCCAGCAGGGTGCGAATCGCCCTGTCAACGACTGGGGCCATGCCGTAGGTACGTAGATCCCGGCCCCAGCCCGCCGCCATGAGCCCGAGCCGGACGCGGAAGGTCAACGTCCCAAGGGCCAGCCATCCGAACCGTAGGCAGCGCCGTGTGTTCCTCCAGGCTGCCAAGCCGCGCCTGTGGAGCAGTAGCAACATCCCCGCAGTTGCCGTCACTAAGACGACGAGCGCTAAGAATCCCCATAGGGCTGATACCGCAAGCGTTACGAGTGCCACAGCCAGGCAAGCTGCCCAAGTGGCCCCTGTTGTGTTCGCTGCGGCAGCGTTTCGACGGTCCTGAGTTTCGGAGTGAGTGTCTTCTGCCTCTCGAGCGGCACTCAGCGACTCATGACACGCCGCATGGACTCGCTCAACGCTCGACCTGATCAGCATGTGCCGTCGGACCGTGCCGGCGGTTACGCCATCACGCTTGCCTAGCAGCCGTGCCGTCCTCGGATCCGCCAGGGTCGACTCCAGACAACGCGTGTAGATCTCCTGCAAATCAGCTACAACAAAGTCGCCTAGGTATGCCCACCGGGCCTTCCACTGCCCAAGCACTGCCACACAAACCTCCCCAAGAGCAAGACCCGGATGCTAGCGCTCGGCAGAGAGGTGAGCCCTCGCTTCGCGCAGTTACACCGCCTCAGATTCCGGTCGCCAGGGTCGTCATGGTGGTTGCTGAGTCGACTCTCTGCCCTACCGACTGACGTCGGCCTGGATGCCTGGAGAGGAAGTAGCGCGCCGACTAGGGCAGCACGACGGTGACCTAGTAATGTTCGGCCACATGAGCATCCCCACCCCGAGGGGGGAGCGAGAGAAGCTAATTACTGCTCTCACCCCCCAGCTGCGCAGGCACTTGAAAATCCGTGCGTTCGAGCACGGAATGGACATCCAGGACGCCACCGAGCACGCGATCAACGCCTGGTACTCGGCGGACGCCCTGCCCGAAATCAAGACCGACGGCGCGAAGACCTGGGGCACCTTCCTCCCTGTCGGAGGCCCAGACAAGTTCAAGGCCGCCTGCTCGGAACGCGGTGTCACCTACGTTCAAGGTCTGGCGCAGGCCCTCACCCTGTGGCTCGACAACCACCCCTCACCTACCAGCCCCTTGGTGGCTCAGCCGGTGGTGCGAGTGATAGTGGCCAACCAGAAGGGCGGCGTCGGGAAGACCTTCATCTCCTCCGGCATCGCGCAGGCCCTCGCGGAGGCCGGCCACCGGGTTCTGATCGTTGACTACGATCCGCAGGGGCACCTCACCGCGGAGTTGGGCTTCGAGGACGTCATGTACGAGGACGACGTCGAGACGCTCCTCATGCACATGGACGGCACAGCCAAGGGACACATCGGCGACCTTCTCGTCGCGCTGGACCAGAAGCGCTTCGGAGAGCGTCTCCATCTCCTGCCGGCGTCCGACGACGCGTTCCTCCGGGACGTGGCCCTCTCGAAGGTCTCGTTCAGCGAGGCCGCCCTGGAGCGCGCGCTGGAGCCGCTGGAGGCCGACTACGACGTCATCATCATCGACGGTCCGCCCAGTCTCGGCCTGAACATGGACACGGCTCTGTACTACGTGCGGCGCCGTGACGGTGAACTCGCCGACCGTTCGGGGGTTATCACCCCTGTGTGGGCGAACAAGGCGTCGCACAGGGCCTTCCGTCTACTGAAGAGCCAGAAAGAGGACCTCTGTCGCAAGGGCCGGATCCAGGTGGACTACCTCGGTCTCGTCGTCAACGCATACGACAGCCGCCGCGGCAAGCTCGTCCAGGAGAACAAGGACCAGTGGGAACTGAGCAGCTCCCCCGGGGTGCTGGCTGTGATCGGTGACCTCAAGGAGGGGCGCGAGGCGGCGGACGGCGAAATCCCTCTGCTGGAATACGCCCCAAACAGCGAGCATGCTCAGGCGATGCGTGATCTGGCGAAGGAACTGGCGGTATGAGCGAGAACAAGCGGCAGCGCATCACGCGCGGCTTCAGCATGGATGAGGACGGCCAGGACTCGGGAAAACCCGCGCCGCGGCGTGTCCGGACCCGCCAGCAGATCATCAACGGTGAGGGGAAGCGCCCGCCGGCTGCTGTACCCCTAGCGCAGCTCGCGCACAATCCCTTCAACCCCCGTGAGCAACTCACCGAGCTCGAGGAGACCGCTGAATCCCTTACGGCAAGGGGGCAGGTCCAGCCGGTCGCCGTGGTGCGGCGTGCTGCGTTTCTGGCCACGCACCCAGGCCTGGAGGAGCAGCTCGGGACGGCCGAGTACGTCGTCATCGATGGTAATCGGCGTCTCGCTGCTGCTGGGTTGGCTGGGCTGGCGGAGCTGCGGATCGATGTGAATGACGATCTCGCTGCGAGTGCTGCGGACATGCTGGAGGGGGCGCTGATCGCAAACGTGCATCGCGTGGACGTGCCGCCGTTGGATCAAGCGCAGGCGATCCAGGAGCTTGTGCGTGTGCACGGGTCCCAGGGCAAGGTGGCGAAGCGGCTCGGTAAGACTGCGGCATGGGTCTCGCAGCGTCTGGCTCTTTTGGAGCTCACCCCGGAGCTGCAGGAGAAGGTGGAAGCTGGCGAGTTGAGGGTGGAACCGGCTCGTCGTATTGGCCGTCTGCCGAAGGAGGAGCAGGCCGCAGCAGCTGCAGAAACCATTAACGCCGTTAATGCCCCGCGCCAGCGTTCGCCCAGGCGGGTCCTGGCGCAGAGGGAGAACGGTGGCACCGTTAACGCCGTTAATACCTCAAGGGCGAGAACGGAGGATGCGAGCAGCGCCTCTGCAACCGTTAACGGCGTTAACGGTCAGGGCGCGGATCCTGCTCAAGCTCAGCTGGTATTGCCCCCTTCCGCTACGCCATCTGAGGTGGTGGATGCTCTGGTCGCCCACCTGTCGGTGCCGGAGTTGACCGCGGTCACGGAGCTGCTCGTCGACAGGATCGGCCACGAACAGGCTCTGGTGACTCAGGACTCCACCGGGTAACGGTGCCCAACGCAAAAAAGCGGCCCCCGCTCCGGGTATGTCCCGGGCGGGGGCCGCTGCATGGTCAGGCGTGGTTGTCGTGTTTGCGTCGGCGTGACTGGGCGTCGGACACGCACCGGGTCTCGCGCAGATGTTGGGCATTCCAGTCTTCGGCGCAGATCTTGTGGACTGCTTCCCCGGCGTGAGAGCGCAGTGGTGTGGGTTTGTGGCAGAGGGCGCAGGGGGCGTCGCGGCGGAAGTGCAGGGTGTCGCGCCAGTCGAGCAGTAGCGGTTGCCCGGGGGTGGTCATGGCCGGGTGGTGGTGCGTGCGGCGGTGCCGGGTCGGCCTTCGCGACGTCCGTTGACGCTGGGCGCCTGGGCGTGATCGGGGCGGGCCTGGATGATGGCACCGGTGTGCTTGCCCTGGTACATCGCTGTGTCGGCTGCGCGCATCAGGGTCGGCAGGTCGGTGCTGGTGACGGCGGCCGGGGTGGCGGCTCCGAGGGAGACGGCCAGCGGCAGCAGCCTCCCCTCGTAGAGGACGGGCCGGGTCATGAGCCGGGCGAGGTGCTCCAGACGCAGCTTCTGGTGGCGGGGTTGGATGCGGGCCAGGGCGGCGAATTCGTCGCCGCCGAGTCGGCCCGCGACACCTCGGGGCCCGGCCCATTCGGTCAGGCGGGTGCCGATCGCGGCGAGCGCGGTATCCCCTGCCGCATGCCCGTGCCGGTCATTGAGTTCCTTGAAGTGGTCGGCGTCCGCGAGGACAAGGACTACCTCGTCGGCGTGGCGCTCCAGAAGTCGGCGGGCGCGGGTGGTGAAGGCTTCGCGGCGCCAGGTGGTGGTGAGGGGGTCGCGGTGAGCGGCGGTGAGGCGTCGGTGCAGGACGGTGGTGTGCAGGGTCCAGCCGGCCAGCGGTACGACAGCCGCGGTGATGTGCAGGGCCTTACGCGGTAACAGGGCCGTGGTCATAATGGTGGCTTCCTTCTCATTTCAGGTATGGGTCGGAAAAGCCCGGGGCTGCCGTCTGTAGCGGCGGCCCCGGGCGCTTGTGTCTGTGGGTCAGTCAGGCGGTGAGCGTGGTTCCTGCGGCTGCGATGAGGTCGTCGGCGGTGCGGATCGCGTGCTCGCGGGCCGTGTGCAGCGCGGTGTCGTGGTCGGCGTCCCGCATGGCGTAGACGGCGGCTGCGGCGGCTTGGGCGGTTGGGGCGAGGGCGGGCAGCAGGATTCGTACGCGCAGGAGCGGTCCGGTGATCGCGGAGCGGGTGAGGTGGGAGGCGGCCCGGGCATCGGTCCAGTCCTCGCCACGCAGGCGGAGGTCTTCGCGGATCCACATGGTACGGCGGTGATCCGCGAGTGCGGTCGCCAGGTCGGTGACGGCGGCCAGGCCCTGGGTGCGGCGGGCAGCGGCTTCGGCTGTGGCGCGCTGTGCGCGCTGGCTGAGGTGCTGGAGGGTTCCGGTCAGGAGGGATCCGGCGAGGGTGCCGAGAACGGCGAGGACAGCGGTTAACACGGGGCGGTGTCCCTTCGGGTCAGGCGGCCAGACGGTGCGTGGCCGCGGGTTCGATGTAGCTGTGAGGGTCGGCGGGGGTGCCGTCGTGGCACTCCAGGCACGAACCGATGGTTCGAAGCGGCAGGCAGAAGTGGTACCTGCGCAGACACCGGGGGCACGTGGTCCGTTTGGCCATGGCCCGGTCGAGTGCGGCTTCCTTGGCGAGGGTCATGGGTCGGACGGGTAGGGCGAGGTCGATGCGGTAGAGGTAGGCCATGCGCGTACAGGTGCGGGCTGGCTTCGTCAGGCAGGCGCGGCATCGCAGTTGCGCGACCGGGTCGTGTCCGCCTGGCCGCAGGCCGAGCGCGCGCAGCTGGCGGCGGGTGGCCAGCCCGTTCGGGGAGGCCTGCCAGTCGAAGGTCTCGATGGCCGCCGACGGCGGTTGGGCGTACGGGTTGATGTCGATTACAGCGGTCTTCGGGCCGCTGCTCACGCTCATGACTCGCTCCGGGTGCCGGGCGGGCGGTGGTGGGGCGGGAGCGGGTGGCGGGGGCCGGGCAGGATCGGCCGGGGGCGGCCGGTGTGTTTGGAGGGGCGCGGGGCAGGAAGCATGACGATCACTCCTGTGAGCAGGGGTGAAGAGGGCGCGCCGGAAGCCTGGGGAGGTCGAGGGCGCGCCCTTTTTGTTGCCGGGTGGCGGTGGGGCGGGAGCGGGGGCAGGACCGGGTGGTCCGGCTGTGGTGGGGCTGGGGCGGTCGGTCAGAACGGGGGGCGGTCGTCGAGGACGCTGGTGTGCCGGGTGTCGGTGAGTGAGGCGCGGCGGATCTTCAGGCGCCAGTCGCAGGGGGCGGGAGTGCCGGGCGGGGTGTCGAGTTCGTCCAGCAGGACGATCAGCGCGTCTTCGTCGGGCGGTTCGATGCTGGTGTAGGTGCCGCACTCGCAGGGGGCGGTGAGGGTGACGAGGTGGGCCAGGTCGCCGTCTTCGTCGTGGCCGATCTGGGTGAGGCTGTAGTGCAGCCACCAGGCGTGGGTGTTGTCGGTGCTGCCGAGGTGCGCGACGGCGGCGGCGCCCAGGCCCTGTTCGTGCAGCGGTGGGTAGCCGTGCCAGAGGCCGGCGGGCACGACCGCGTACAGGGTGGTGGGGAACAGCCAGGCGAGGGTGGCGTCGGCCTGGACCGCGGCGTGCCGGGCTGCCTTGTCGCCCGCCCGGTACGGGCTGGGGAAGTCGAGGGACTGCAGCCGGTGGTGCAGAGCGATGACCGGGGCTGGCAACGAGTCCGTGAGCGCGGTGGGTGTGGTGGTGTCGGGCATGGCGGGATCTCCTCGTGCAGGGCGGGCGGGTGGTAGGCCGGTCGGCCTGGTCCGTCACCGGATGCTGGGTTCGGGGGCGGGGCGGGGCGGCCGGGGACACGGAGAGGGGGCCCCCCGGGGGGGGGCCCGCTACGGGGGGGGGGGTGGTTGGGAGGGGGGGGGGTTTGGGGGGGGTTGAAAAGGCGTGGG
>NZ_JBEXWB010000001.1:16955-74677 GCF_040629645.1 Streptomyces sp. NPDC005899
GGGGCGCGGCGGGGGCGGGGGTGAGTGCGGGGGGGGGGGGGGGGGGGGGGGGGGGGGGGGGCGGGGCCAGGGGGGGGGGCGGGGGGGGGGGGGGCCCCCCTCTCCGGTGGTGCGATGTGTGGTCAGCCGTGGAAGTTGCCTCGCTTGAACACGGCCTTGCGGATGTTGACTGTCGTGCCCGGGATGGTGTTGCGGGTGCGGCGGCCGGCCAGGAGCACGGCGGCCAGGACGGCGAGGACTGCGATGGACATGACGGCCTGGCCGAGGGCGGCGAGGATGTCGTCAATGACGGCCAGGCCGGGGGCTGCGGCGCCGATGCCGTATCCGGCGAGCGCGATGAAGCCGCCGGAGGACAGGGCGAGCGCGCTGTACTGCCACACCCAGCCAGGTACCCCGGGCATCGGTACCGGTGCGGCCGGAGGCGAGGGCGGCCTGACGAAGGCCGCAGGGACCGGGGCCGGGGCGTCGGTGGGCGGGACGGGATGGCCGGTGCGGGTCTCTTCTTCGCGGCGGATCAGGGACCAGACCCGGGCCATGTATAGCTCGTCGGAGAGGAGGTCGCGGGCGTCGGCCGGGTCGAGGGGGAGCCGGTCGGGGAGGACCGGCGGGACCGGTGCGGGGGTGAGTGGGCTGGAGGTGTGGGTGGTGTTCATGGCGGGTCTCCGGGGTGTCAGGCGGTGATCTGGGCGAGGGCGGTGGCGAGGCTGGAGAGGGCGTTGTTGACGGCGGGGGCGATGCCGGTGGAGCCGAGGAAGAAGCCCAGGAGGACGGCGGCAAGGGCGGGTCCGAAGCGGAGCGATCCGGTGCGCAGGAGGATGGCGACGACGACCAGGAGCAGGACGACGGCGGAGATGGTGATGCCCATGAGCGCGATGTTCCTTCACGTTGGGTGACTGGTTAGGGGGTGTGGTGTGGGCCGCCCACGGCGGAGCCGGAGGAGGGCCGGGGGTGCCCTCGGGGGCCCCCGTCTGCCTGGTCACCGGGCCGGCCGGGGTGGGCAAGACGGCGCTGGCCCTGCACTGGGCCCATCACAGCGCCTCGGTCTTCCCGGACGGGCGGCTGTTCGCCGACCTGCGGGGCTTCAGCGAGACCGGCGCGGCCGCCCTCATCGACGTCCTGCGCGAATTCCTGCTGGCCCTCGGCGTCGCACCGCGCCGCGTGCCCGAGTCCGTCCCCGCCGCCGCCGCGCTGTTCCGTTCCCTGACCGGCCGGCGCCGCCTGCTCGTCGTCCTCGACAACGCCCGTGACTCCGCCACCGTCCGCCCCCTGCTCCCGGGTGGCACCGACTGCGTCACCCTTGTCACCAGCCGCCACCGGCTGGAGGGCCTCATCGCCTCGGACGCGGCCCGCCCCGTCCCCCTCGACATCCTGGAACCCGAGGACGGCACCGCGCTCCTCGCCGGGGTCCTCGGCGAGGAGCGGGTGTCCGCCGAACCGGTGGCGGCCCGTCGGCTCGCCGAGCTCTGCGGAGGCCTGCCCCTCGCCCTGCGCGTGACCGCCGCCCGGCTCGCCGGCCGGCCCGGCCGCACCCTCGCCGGCCTGGCCGACGAACTGGCGGACGAGCGCAGCCGCCTGACGTACCTCGAAGTGGACGACACCGGAGTCTCGGCCGCTCTGCGGCTGACGGTGCAGCAGCTCCCACCCGACGCCGTGCACCAGCTGGCGCGGCTCGGGCACCACCCGGGCAGCCACTTCGATCCCCACACCTGTGCCGCGCTCGCGGGGACGGACCCCACCCGGGCGGCGGCGGCCCTGGAGCGGCTCGGCGCCGCCCACCTCGTGAGCGAGACGGTGTCCGGGCGCTGGGTGCTGCACGACCTGGTACGCCTGTACGCCCGCGGGCTCGAGCCGGCGGCCGCACCCGAGACGCTCGTACGGGTCCTCGACCACTACATCGCCACAGCCCTCGCCGCCGCCGACACGGCGGAGCCGGGCGGTGAACCCTGCTTCGTCCTGCCGGACGGCTACCACCGCCCCTCGGCCGTCCGGGATTTCCCCGACCGGGCCGCGGCGATGGGCTGGCTGGCCGCCGAGCGCGACGACCTGACACTGGCCGCCGTCGCCGCGCGGACCGCCGGCCTCCACGACCGGGCCTGGCGGATCATCCTGCTGCAGTGGCCGCAGGTCGTGTGGCGGGTGCGGGACAGCTGGTCCCCGCTGCTGGAGCTGGCCCTGGACTCCGCCCGCGCGCAGAAGGATCCGTACGCCGAGTCACGGGTGCGCAACCTGCTGGGGTGGGTGCTGACGGAGGAGGGCAGGACCGCCGAGGCCGTGAGCCTGCTGAGCGCCTCACCCGGCCTGGCCCGGCAGGCCGGTGACCGGCTGGGAGAGGCGACGGCGCTGGTCAACCTGGCTGTCGTGCAGGCCGCCGAGGGCACCATCGGTGCGGCTCTGGAGGGCTGCGAATCGGCCGTCCGGCTGGCCCGGGAGGAGCGGGACCGGCACACCGAGATGCTCGCCCTTCAGCACCTCGCGCGGATGCTGCTCACCGCCGACCGGCCCCGGGAGGCCCTGGAGGCCGCCCGGACCGCCCTCGACCTGGGACCCGAGCACGAGGAGGCGGCCCGCCGGACGCTGCTGCTGGCCGTCGCCGGGGAGGCCCGGCTGGCACTCGGCGGGACGGACGAGGGGATCCTGCTGCTGGACCGGGCGGCGGCCGAGGCGGAACGCGCCGGGTACGACGAGGGCACGGTACGCGCCCTGGAGGTGCTGCTGCGGGTGGCACCGGGGGCGGACTACCGCAGGCGGTACGACGACGCCCGCAGAAGGCTCACCGACGAACGCTGACGGTCACGCAGAGGTGCGTCAGCGGAACGTCAGCCGGACAGCAGCGATACGTGAGCAGCGGGACCCAGACTCATGGATGTCAGCAGGTCGGCGGCCGATCGCCCGTGACCAGGCGATCGCCGCATCCATCTTCCGGGGGAATCTCCATGCGTACGTTCCGTAACCGCACCACCGTCCTCGCAGCCGCGGCCACCGCCGCGCTCGCCCTGACCCTCACCGCCTGCGGTGACGGAGGGACGGGCACCAGGTCCGCCGGCCCGGCGAACGTGCCGCAGTCGGCCGCATCGCCGGCGGAGGGCGCGAAGGCCACCGGGGGGACCGCGTCCGTGCGGGACGCCGGGGCCGCGAAGGCCGCCGGCACGTCGAGGACGACCGTCGGCGCCACCACCGTCGGCACGGCCGAGGGCACCGGCGCCTCCTCGTCCACCCCCGTCTGCACCACGAAGGACCTGCGGATCAGCGCGGCGACGCAGGACGGCCCGCCCTACACCCACATCGTGCTGACGGCGAAGAACACCACCGGCCACAACTGCCGGATGGAGGGCTTCCCGGAGGTCCGCTTCCTGGAGAACGCCCGGGGCGCCGCGCCGGCGGTCGCCCGGAGCAAGCCCGCCGCCCCCGTGGTGCTCACGGCGGGCGCCCCCGCCTACGCGCTGGTCCGGCTGTCGGACGGCGGCGTGGACGAGGACGTCGAGGCCGTCGAGGACTTCTCCGTCACCCTCCAGGGCAAGGGCGGCATGGCCATCGTGAAGGCTCCGGGTGCCGGCGGCATCGCCGTCGACCCGGCGAAGTGGGCGACGGGCTACTGGACGTACGAGCTGCGCAACGGTGCCGACGACTTCTGAGTCGCCGTCCCGGTGTACCGGACCCGGCCGGGGTCAGCCCCGGACCCGCTCGTTGATCCCGGCCGGGATCACTCCCGCTCGTCCATCCCGGCCAGGACCAGCGGGAGTCGTGACGCCCCGCCGTCCGTGACGCGGACGGGCACGCCCCAGTCCTGCTGGTGCACGTGGCAGGCCGGGTACTCGTTCGCCGGGTCGTCGTCGCAGGAGGCCGCCATCGCCGACACGTGCAGGACGCCTTCGGTGACCTCGCCCGACAGGACCAGGTCCCGGCCCAGGTCCGTTCCCTGGCCGGAGCCCCCGGCAAGGAGCTCCGGCGGGGTCGAGGAGACCAGCAGCCGGGTGGACGGGCCGTACCGGGTGTCCAGCTTCTGCCCGGCGGGCGCCTGGAAGACGACGTCCAGCCGGAGGGTGCCGGCGGCGATGTCGGTGGCGGCCCGCCGGGTGCGGTGGGCCCGGTCCGCGACGCGCACGGCCTCCTCGGGGAGCCGCAGCCGGGTCAGCCGGTGCCGTGCGGACTCGACGACCACCAGATCGCCCTCGACGAGGACCGCGTCGCTCGGCTCACGCAGGTCCGTGGCCAGCGTCGTGACCTCGCCGGTCTCCGGGTCGTAGCGCCGCAGGGCGTGGTTGTACGTGTCGCTGACCGCGACCGAGCCGTCGGGCAGGGCCGTGACTCCCAGCGGGTGCTGGAGGAGCGCCTGGCCGGCCGGGCCGTCGCGGTGACCGAAGTCGAAGAGGCCGGTGCCGACCACGGTGTGGACGGCGCCCTCGAGGTCCACGTACCTCAGCGCGGAGGTCTCCGCGTCGGCGACCCACAGCCGGTCCCCCGACGCGGCCAGACCGGACGGCTGGGCGAACCACGCCTCGGCACCCGGCCCGTCGACCAGGCCTTCGTTGGTCGTCCCCGCGGCGACGCGCACGGTGTCCGCGGCGGGATCGTACGTCCACAGCTGGTGCACCCCGGCCATGGCGATCCACAGGCGGTCGCCGAACCACGCCAGGTCCCACGGCGAGGAGAGGTCCACCTCGGTGGCCGGACCCTCGGTGGCCGATCCCTGCCACCACTGGCGTCCCGTCCCGGCGAGGGTGGTCGTCACGCCCGTCACCGGATCCAGCGCCCTGATCGCGTGGTTCACCGTGTCGGCGACGGCGATCCGGCCGTCGGGCAGGACAGCCAGGCCCTGCGGCTCGCTGAACCTCGCCCGGTCCGGATCCCCGTCCGCGAAGCCGCGCTCACCGGAGCCGATGTGCCTGCGCACCGTCTCGCCGTCCGGCTCCAGCTCGACCAGGCGGTGCCGGGTGGTGTCGGAGACCAGGAAGCCGCCGTCGGGCAGCAGGAGTGCCTTGGCGGGAAAGCGCAGGTGGGTGGCGACCGGTTCCGGAGCCACGTAGGGCCCGTCCCCGCGCCGCAGGGTGCCCTTGGCCGCGTGCTCGGCCTCCAACTCCTCGACGAGCTTCCCGATGGCGTGCGCGTGTCCCTCACCGGCGTGCTGCGCGACGACGTACCCCTCCGGGTCCACCACGACGAGCGTGGGCCAGGCCCGTACGGCGTACTGCTTCCAGGTGGCGAGCTCGGGGTCGTCGAGGACGGGGTGGTGGACCCCGTAGCGCTCGACGGCGTCGATCACGGCCTGGTGCTCGGCCTCGTGCACGAACTTCGGCGAGTGGACCCCGATGATCACCACGGTGTCGCGGTGCTTCTCCTCCAGCTCGCGCAACTCGTCCAGGACATGCAGACAGTTCAGGCAGCAGAAAGTCCAGAAGTCGAGGATGACGATACGTCCCCGCAGGTCGGCGAGGGTGTATGAGCGGTCGCCTGTATTGAGCCAGCCGCCCTTGCCGATCAGTTCGGGGGCGCGGACACGTGCACGAGCTGTCATGACACCAGTCAACATCACCGTGGCCTGCGCGCATTCCGGCAGGGCGTCGGGGAACCTGTGATCCATGAGACTTCTCGTGCGTGAGCGTCTGTTCGCCGTGGGTGACGACTACTGGATCGAGGACGCGGACGGACGGAAGCTGTTCCTCGTCGACGGCAAGGCGATGCGGCTGCGCGACACGTTCGAGCTGAAGGACACGGACGGCCGGGTGCTCGTCGACTTCCACCGCAAGCTGGTCAGTCTGCGCGACACGATGGTCATCGAGCGCGGTGGCGAGGCGCTGGCGCAGATCAAGCGGAAACGCCTCTCCCTCCTGCGCAACCACTACCGGGTGTCCCTGGTCGAAGGCACCGAGCTGGACGTCAGCGGCAGGATCCTCGACCGCGAGTTCGCCGTCGAATACGACGGGGAACTGCTCGCCCAGGTCTCCCGGCGGTGGCTGACCGTCCGTGACACCTACGGCGTCGACATCATCCGGGAGGACGCCGATGTGCCCCTGCTCATCGCCGTGGCCGTGTGCGTGATCGTCCTCGCCGACAAGGAGCGCGACGAGGGATGAGTGGCCGCCGAAGCGCCGCCCCCGGTTTCACGTGAAACCGGGGCGTCACAGTCCCGCCCACTCAGTGCGGCGGGGCGAGCCCGAGGCGCCGGTCCTTCAGGGCCGGGAACTGCTCACGCGTGGCGGATACCTTCGCCGGGTCGAACTCCACCGTGAGCACCTCCTCGGCCGATCCGGCCTCGGCGAGCACCTCTCCCCAGGGATCGACGACGATGCTGTGCCCGGCCTGCTCGACGCCGCCATGGGTTCCCGCCGACCCGACGGCCAGGACGTACGCCTGGTTCTCGACGGCCCGCGCCTGGGCCAGCAGCGTCCAGTGCGGGCGGCGGCGCTCCGGCCAGCCCGCCGCGACGACGAGGGTCTCGGCACCGGCGCCGACGAGGCCGCGGAACATCTCCGGGAAACGCAGGTCGTAGCAGGTGGACAGGCCCAGGGTGGTCTGCGGCAGGTCGACCGTGACCAACTCCTCGCCCGCGCCCATCATCACCGCCTCCCCCTTGTCGAAACCGAAGCGGTGGATCTTGCGGTAGGCGGCGGCCCGCTCGCCCTCGGGCGAGAAGACGAGCGAGGTGTTGTAGAGGGTGCCGTCCTCGGCACGCTCCACGAACGAACCCGCGTGCAGCCAGACCCCCGCCTCGGCGGCGGCCTTCGCCATGACGTCGTACGTGGGACCCCGCAACGGTTCGGCCTCGTCGGCGAACTCCGTGTAGGCGAAGGCACCGACCGGCCACAACTCCGGAAGGACCACCAGGTCCGCTCCCCGCTGGGCCACGACCATCGAAGCCGCGCGCTCTCTGCGGGCATTGACCGACTCGTCCGGGTTTACCGCGATCTGGATGAGGGAGGCGCGCACACTACCACCGTCCTGGCATGGGGGCCGTCAACACGGGCCTACGATCGTCACACGAAAGCACTGCCGGGGTGCCTGCTCGCAGCGTAACTTAGCGAGCGAACCTCCACGCAGCCCGCAGACAGCGCCGTCAGTGCCGGCCAGCCCGCCGGCACTCCCTGCTCTCCAGCCCATGCACCGCAGAACCGCACGAGGGGTCCCGTGACCGTCCATCCCAGCCTCCAGACCTACGCCGACGCCTGGACCCACTCCATCGAGTCGATAGCCGAGCTGGTCAAGCCGCTCGTCGAGGGGGAGTGGAACCGCCGTACACCCTGCCCCGGCTGGTCGGTGCGCGACATCGTCTCGCACGTCATCGGCATGGAGTGCGAACAGCTCGGCGATCCACGGCCGATCCACACGCTGCCGCGCGACCTCTACCACGTGCAGAACGACCACCAGCGCTACATGGAGATGCAGGTGGACGTGCGGCGCCACCACACGGCCCCGGAGATGACGTCGGAGCTGGAGTACACGCTCATCCGGCGCATGCGTCAACTGCGCAACGAGTCCCGCGCTCCCGAGACGATGGTGCGGGCGCCCCTCGGGGCCGAGCAGACACTGGAACTGGCGCTGCACATGCGCGCCTTCGACGTCTGGGTGCACGAGCAGGACCTGCGCACGGCCCTGGGCCGGCCCGGCAACCTGGACTCCCCCGGCGCGCTGGTCGTCCGGGACACCCTCCTGGCGGGGCTGCCCAAGGTGGTCGCCAAGGACGCGGGGGCGCCGCCCAATTCGGCCGTCGTCCTGGACGTCCACGGTCCCGTCGAGTTCCTGCGCACGGTGCGGGTCGACGGCGACGGCCGCGGTTCGGTCGACGGTGCGCCCTCGCTCGGCCCCGCCGTGACGCTGGCGATGGACTGGGAGACGTACTACCGGCTGGCGTGCGGACGGGTACGGCCGCACGCGGTGGAGGACCGGATCAAGATCGACGGTGACCAGGAGCTCGCGGCCGCGATCCTGAAGCACTTCGCCCTGACCCCGTAGCGCCGCCGCCACGCCTCGGGAGGGGCGGGAAGACCGCCGCGGCCCGCGCGGTGGTGCCGGGCCGGCGGCCGATCCCCGCCGCCACGCGGGCGGGCGACCGGCCCCCGGGGACCTCGACGGACAGGCCGGGCCGGCACCCCCGGCGGGCCGCACACCGCGCCCGCGCGAACGGGCCGTCAGGCCGGCACGTGCACGGCCTCGACCCGGCTCACGACGTGGTGGTCGCGTTCCCGGTGCGTGGCGCCGGCGTGCAGCCGCAGGATCTGCGCCACGCCGATCGCCTCCAGGACGAAGACCGAGGCGAAGGCGACGCGGTAGTTGTCACCGGTCGCGTCGAGCAGGACGCCGACCGCGAACAACGTGGTCATCGACGCGACGAATCCGCCCATGTTGACGATCCCCGAGGCGGTGCCCTGGCGCTCCGGCGGATTCGCCGGCCGGCCGAAGTCGAACCCGATCATGGATGCGGGCCCGCAGGAGCCGAGCACCAGGCACAGGGTGACCAGGAGCCACATGGGCGCGTGCGGACCCGGATAGAAGATCGTCGACGCCCAGAGGAGCGCGGTCAGACCGACCGTACCGAGGGCGAGCGGGGTGCGCGCGCCGTGGTGCCGGGCGATGACCTGTCCGTAGACGAGTCCCACCACCATGTTGGAGAGCACGACGAGGGTGAGCAGCTCCCCGGCGGTGCCCCTGCTCAGCCCCTGGGCCTCCACCAGGAAGGGCATGCCCCACAGGAGCAGGAAGACCATGGCCGGGAACTGGGTGGTGAAGTGCACCCACATGCCCAACCGGGTGCCCGGCTCCCGCCAGGAGGCGGCGATCTGCCGGCGGACGAAGGCGGCGCCGGCGTGCTGGGCGGGCGGCGGCTCGTGGCCTTCGGGGTGGTCCTTCAGGAAGAGCAGCAGCAGGACGAGGACGACCACACCCGCGACCGCGCTCCCCGCGAAGGTGGTGGTCCAGCCGAACCCGTGCAGCGCGCGGGCGATGACGAGGGTCGAGACGAGGTTGCCCGCCATGCCGAAGAGCGCCGCGACCTGACCGATGAGCGGTCCGCGCCGGGCCGGGAACCACCGGGCCCCGAGCCGCAGCACGCTGATGAAGGTCATCGCGTCGCCGCAGCCGAGCAGGGCCCGTGAGGCGAGTGCCGTGCCGTACGAGGGGGAGAGCGCGAAGCCCAGCTGTCCCACGGTGAAGAGCGCCGCACCGATGGCGAGGACCTTCTTGGTGCCGAGCCGGTCGACCATCAGGCCGACGGGTATCTGCATGCCCGCGTAGACGAGGAGCTGGAGGATGGAGAAGGTCGACAGGGCGGAGGCGTTCACGCCGAACCGGTCCGCCGCGTCGAGTCCGGCGACGCCCAGGCTCGTACGGAAGATGATGGCGACGAAGTAGACGGCGACTCCGATGCCCCAGATCCGGGCGGCCCGCCGGCCGCCGGGCGGATCCCCGGGCAGGGAGAGGGTGGGGGACGAGGAGCTCACCGGTCATCACCCCGGACGAGGACCCTGACCCGGCCGACATGGCGCCGCACGACCAGCGCCGCACCGTCCGCGTCGCCCGCCCTGATGGCGTCGAGCAGCTCGCCGTGCTCGGTGATGTTGGCGGCGATCCTGTCGGGGTGGGCCTCCATCACGGCGACGCCCATGCGCAGCTGGCGGTCGCGGAGCTGGTCGTAGAGGCGCGACAGGATCTGGTTGCCCGCGTTCTTCACGATCTCGGCGTGGAAGCAGCGGTCCTTGACGGAGACGGCCGCCAGATCCCCGATCCCGGCCAGCTGCCGCTGTTCCTCCAGGAGTTGCTCCAGCCGGGCGATCAGCCGCGCGGAGGCGGGCACGGCCTTGCGCGCGGCGAACTCCTCGACGAGCAGCCGGGTCTCCACCACGTCGGCGATCTCCTGGGCGGAGACCGCGAGCACGAGGGCGCCCTTCTTGGGGTAGAGCTTGATCAGCCCTTCGACCTCCAGGCGCAGCAGTGCCTCCCGCACCGGTGTCCGGGACACGCCGACGGCGTCGGCGAGGCCGCCCTCGGTGAGGAGCGTGCCGCCCTCGTAGCGGCGGTCGAGAACCGCTTCCTTGACGTGGGTGTAGACGCGTTCGGCGGCCGGGGGCTGTTTGACGGCGGCTTTCACGGACCGGGTGGCAACAGGAGGTGCGGCAGGCATGCACACAGCATAGATACAACATGCACGCATGAGGGGACCGGTCCGCGATACGGACACGACGCACCCGGCCCGCCCGGTCCCGCACCCGCCTTCCGGAAGTCTCGGAAATCACCCCTCCGACAACACATCCATATACCCCTCTCATGAGTCTCACCACCGAGCGGCACCCTCATGAGGCCGCAATACAGGGGTATTTGGAGCGTTTGACTTGAATATCGGTCTTAAGGGCATAAACCGCGCGACCGTCGCCGCCACCGTGGTCCTCACCGCGGGTGCCGTCCTGGGCAGCAGCGCGTTCGCCACCGCCGCCCAGGCAGCGACGCCGCCCACGCCGTCGATCACCGCCAAGGGCGGCTTCGTGATGGACAGCGCCAACGCGAAGACGCTGTACAGCAAAGCCGCGGACACCCGCCGCTCGACCGGCTCCACGACGAAGATAATGACGGCCAAGGTGGTACTGGCCCAGAAGAACCTCAACCTGAACACCAAGGTCACGGTCCAGAAGGCGTACAGCGACTACATCGTCTCCAAGAACGCCTCCTCGGCCCGGCTGATCGTCGGCGACAAGGTGACGGTCCGCCAGCTGCTGTACGGGCTGATGCTGCCGTCGGGCTGCGACGCCGCCTACGCTCTCGCGGACAAGTTCGGCTCCGGCACCACCCGCGCCGCCCGGGTGAAGTCGTTCATCGGCAAGATGAACGCCGACGCCAAGAAGCTCGGCCTGAAGAACACGCACTTCGACTCGTTCGACGGCATCAGCAGCGGGTCCAACTACTCGACGCCGCGCGACCTCACGAAGATCGCCGGCAGCGCCATGAAGAGCTCCACCTTCCGCGCGATCGTGAAGACGAAGTCGACGAAGCAGAAGGTCACGACCAAGAGCGGCGGATACCGCTACATGTCGTGGACCAACACCAACCCGCTGCTCGGCAGTTACAGCGGGGCGATCGGCGTGAAGACCGGCTCCGGCCCGACGGCCAAGTACTGCCTGGTCTTCGCCGCGACCCGGAACGGCAGGACGGTCATCGGCACGGTCCTCACCGCGACCTCCACCACCACCCGCTCGGCCGACGCCAAGAAGCTCCTGGACTACGCCTTCAAGAAGAAGTAGCCGGACGTAGCGAGGAGGGGCCTGCCGCAGCACGCGGCAGGCCCCTCCTTCGTGTCCCCGTCACCTCTCACCGAGCCGTCAGGCCCAGGTGATCAGCCGCTTCGGCTGTTCCAGGACCGCCGCGACGTCGGCGAGCACCTTGGAGCCGAGCTCTCCGTCGACCAGCCGGTGGTCGAACGACAGGGCCAGCGTGGTGACCTGGCGCGGCTTCACCTTGCCCTTGTGGACCCACGGCTGGAGCTTGATCGCCCCGACCGCCAGAATCGCGGACTCGCCCGGGTTCAGGATCGGCGTGCCCGTGTCGACACCGAAGACGCCGACGTTGGTGATGGTCACCGTGCCGCCCGCCATGGCGGCCGGGGAGGTCTTCCCCTCACGGGCCGTGGAGACCAGCTCGCCGAGTGCCTCGGCCAGCTGGGGCAGTGTCTTGTCGTGCGCGTCCTTGATGTTCGGCACGATCAGGCCGCGCGGGGTCGCCGCGGCGATGCCCAGGTTGACGTAGTGCTTCTGCACGATCTCCTGGGCGGCCTCGTCCCAGGCCGCGTTGACCTCCGGATTGCGCTTGATCGCGACGAGGAGGGCCTTGGCGATGATCAGGAGCGGATTGACCCGCACCCCCGCCATGTCCTTGTCCTCCTTGAGCTCCGCCACCAGCTTCATCGTGCGCGTCACGTCGACGGTCACGAACTCGGTGACGTGCGGCGCCGTGAAGGCGCTGCCGACCATGGCCTGCGCGATCGCCCTGCGCACGCCCTTGACCGGGACGCGCGTCTCCCGGGCGGCGTCCCCCACGGGGGCTGCCGCCGCCGGGGCGGCCGGGGTCGCCGGCGGCTGCGCGGGTGCCTCCGCGGCGACGGGCGCGGCCGCGGCGTGGACGTCCTCACGGGTGATGACGCCGCCCTCGCCGGTCGGGGTGACGGTCGCCAGGTCGATGCCCAGGTCCTTCGCCAGCTTGCGCACCGGCGGCTTGGCGAGCGGGCGGCTCCGCGGGGCGGCGACGCCGTGGCCGTTCATCTCGGCCTGGATCGCGGCGTCGGCCGGGCCTGGGACCTCGGCCCCCTTGCGGGCGCGGCGCTTCGTGGAGCTCTCGGACACGCCGTAGCCGACCAGTACCGGCTGGCGGCCCTTGGGAGTCTCCGGCTCGGGCTGCGGCACGGGCTCCTGCACGGGCTCCCGCACGGCTTCGGAGGCCGCCGGCACATCGCCGCTGCCGGGGGCCACGTCCACCGCGATGATCACCTGGCCCACGTCGACCGTGGTGCCCTCGGGGAAGCGCAGCTCGTGCACCACCCCGTCGAACGGGATCGGCAGCTCGACCGCGGCCTTCGCCGTCTCGACCTCGCACACGACCTGGCCGTCGGTGACGGTGTCGCCGGGCTGCACGAACCACTTGAGGATTTCCGCCTCGGTCAGTCCTTCGCCCACGTCGGGCATCTTGAACTCACGGAAGCGAGCAGACGTCTCGGTCATCGTCGTCACGGACCCTCTCCTCAGTACGCCAGCGAGCGGTCGACGGCGTCGAGCACCCTGTCGAGACCCGGCAGGTACTCGTCCTCGAGCCGGGCCGGCGGGTAGGGGGCGTGGTAGCCGCCGACCCTCAGCACGGGTGCTTCGAGGTGGTAGAAGCAGCGCTCGGTGATCCGGGCCGCGATCTCCGCCCCCGAGCCGTAGAACACCGGTGCCTCGTGGACCACCACGAGCCTGCCGGTCCTCTCGACGGAGGTCTGGACGGTGTCGAAGTCGATCGGGGACATCGACCGCAGGTCCACGACCTCGATCGACTTGCCCTCCTCCTGCGCGGCGGCGGCCGCCTCCAGGCACACCTTCACCATCGGGCCGTACGCCACCAGCGTGAGGTCGGACCCCTCGCGGGCGACCGTGGCCTTGTGCAGCGGGCCCGGGATGGCCTCGGTGTCGAGGTCTCCCTTGTCCCAGTAGCGTCGCTTCGGCTCGAAGAAGATGACCGGGTCGTCGCTCTGGACGGCCTGCTGCATCATCCAGTAGGCGTCGGCCGCGTTCGAGGGCGAGACGACCTTGAGGCCCGCCACGTGGGCGAACAGGGCCTCGGGCGATTCGCTGTGGTGTTCGACGGCGCCGATACCGCCGCCGTACGGGATGCGCACGACGACCGGCATCTTGACCTTGCCGAGCGCCCGGGCGTGCATCTTGGCCAGCTGCGTGACGATCTGGTCGTACGCGGGGAAGACGAAGCCGTCGAACTGGATCTCGACGATCGGGCGGTAGCCGCGCAGGGCCAGTCCGATCGCCGTCCCCACGATGCCGGACTCGGCGAGCGGGGTGTCGATCACCCGGCCTTCGCCGAAGTCCTTCTGGAGGCCGTCCGTGATACGGAAGACCCCGCCGAGCTTGCCGACGTCCTCACCCATGATGAGGACCTTGGGGTCGGTCTCGAGCGCCTTGCGCAGCGACTCGTTGAGTGCTTTCGCGATGGACATCTTCTGCATGGCCATGGCTAGTTGCCCTCCTCGGCGAACGATGCCTGGTACGCGGCGAACTGCGCGCGCTCCTCGTCGACGAGCGGGTTGCCGTCGGCGTAGGCGTGGTCGAAGATCGCCAGCCGGTCCGGGTCGGGCATGGCCCGCACCGCTTCGCGGACCCGCTTGCCGAGGGTCTCGCTCTCCTCGTCCAGCGCGGTGAAGAACGCCGCGTCGGCGAGGTCCTGCTTCTCCAGGTAGGCGCGCAGCCGGAGGATCGGGTCCTTGGCCTCCCACGCCACCCGCTCCTCGTCCGCCCGGTACTTGGTCGGGTCGTCGGAGGTGGTGTGGGCGCCCATGCGGTAGGTGAACGCCTCGACGAGCGTGGGGCCCTCCCCCCGCCGGGCGCGCTCCAGCGCCGACCTGGTGACGGCGAGGCACGCGAGCACGTCGTTGCCGTCGACCCGGACGCCGGGGAAGCCGAAGCCCTGCGCGCGCTGGTAGAGCGGCACCCGGGTCTGCTTCTCGGTCGGCTCGGAGATCGCCCACTGGTTGTTCTGGCAGAAGAAGACCACGGGGGCGTTGTAGACGGCGGAGAAGGTGAAGGCCTCGGCGACGTCGCCCTGGCTCGAGGCACCGTCACCGAAGTACGCGATCACGGCCGAGTCCGCGCCGTCCTTGGCGACGCCCATGGCGTAGCCGGTGGCGTGGAGGGTCTGCGAGCCGATGACGATCGTGTACAGGTGGAAGTTGTTGGTGTTCGGGTCCCAGCCGCCGTGGTTCACACCGCGGAACATCCCGAGCAGGTTGGTCGGGTCGACGCCCCGGCACCAGGCGACGCCGTGCTCCCGGTAGGTAGGGAAGACGTAGTCGTCGTCGCGCAGGGCCCGGCCCGAGCCGATCTGTGCCGCCTCCTGGCCGAGCAGCGAGGCCCACAGGCCCAGCTCGCCCTGCCGCTGGAGCGCGGTGGCCTCGGCGTCGAAGCGGCGGGTCAGGACCATGTCGCGGTAGAGGCCGCGCAGCTCGTCCGCGCTCAGGTCGATCTCGTAGTCCGGGTGCTCGACACGTTCGCCTTCCGGCGTCAGCAGCTGCACCAGCTGGGGCTCGGAACTCTGTGGCGTCTTCGCGGCGCTGGTCCGCTTGCTGCTGCGTCGCGGTTTGCGCGCGGCAGCAGTGCTCTCCACGGTCACGTGCGTGCTCCTCCGTCGGTCCGGCCCCCGGGATGGCCGGGAACCAGTGCGGCTCGCCTGTGTCCGGACCCGGGCACGGGGTGGGTGCCGCTCGGCCGGAACAGGCGTGACAGGTGCCCCGGCGAGCGCCCTGACATAGGCACGTTACCCAGTGCGTCGCATAACTGCGAAACACCTTGTGACCTGCGATTTTGCTTGGATTTCCAAGTAAATCGAAAAAATCGCGAAGTCCTGCTGGTCACAGCACTGGTAACGGCCTCGCGGCCGCCGGAACAACGGCACGTTATCCCGGCCGACTGCGGCAGGGAAGGGCGGACGGGAAAGGAGTGTGTGAGACTGCGATTGTGCCCCAAGATGGAAAAATCACTGTATTTCTGCTTGATGATCACGAAGTCGTCCGGCGGGGCGTGCACGAGCTGCTCTCCGTCGAGGACGACATCGAGGTCGTCGGCGAGGCCGGCACGGCGGCGGACGCCCTCGTACGGATCCCCGCCACCCGGCCGGACGTGGCCGTCCTCGACGTCCGGCTCCCGGACGGCAGCGGCGTGGAGGTCTGCCGGGAGATCCGCTCCCGGGACGAAGGCGTCCACTGCCTGATGCTCACCTCGTACGCCGACGACGAGGCCCTGTTCGACGCGATCATGGCCGGCGCCTCGGGATACGTGCTGAAGGCGATCCGCGGTAGCGAACTGCTGAGCGCGGTGCGGGACGTGGCGGCCGGCAAGTCCCTGCTGGACCCGGCGGCCACGGCCCGCGTGCTGGAACGGCTCCGGGAGGGGAGGACCGGCCGGAGCGACGACCGGCTCGCCGGCCTGACCGACCAGGAGCGCAGGATCCTGGACCTGATCGGCGAGGGGCTGACGAACCGGGTCATCGGGGAGCGGCTCCACCTGGCCGAGAAGACGATCAAGAACTACGTGTCCAGCCTCCTCGCCAAGCTGGGCATGGAGCGGCGCTCCCAGGCGGCGGCGTACGTGGCGAGGCTCCAGGCCGAAAGGCGCTGAACGGGCCGCCGCGGCGCCAGGGCGACGGCGCGGGGCAGGGCCGCCGCCGGAGCACGGTGGCAGGGGGCGCCGAAGACCTCCGGCGCGGGGGCGCCCCGGGGTCGCGCCCCGGATCGGGCGGGCGGCGCCCCGGACGCCGTGGTCGGCCCGGGCGGACCGGTGCTCCCGCCGGGACTCTGCTCCCGCCGGGACTCTGCTCCCGCCGGGACTTTGGTCCCACCGCGACGGGGGCGGCGGACCCTTACCGGGGCCCTACAGGTGACGGACAGTGGGACGCATGCTGCCCTCCCGCCCCGGTGACGAACGCCGCGCCATCGAACTGCTCGGCCGTGTCCGATACGGCCGCCTGGCCACGAGCATGCGGGCCCTGCCCTTCCTGGCCGTGGCCCGGCACCTCGTCGTCGACGGCCACGTCGTCCTCCGGATGCACCGCGGGCTCGGCCACCACGAGTCGTGCGACGGCAGCGTCATCGCCTACGGGGCGGACAACCTCGACTCCCGGGACCCCTCCCGCCCCGGCGGGACCGGAGACGCCCGGGACGGGGCCGGGGACGCCCGGGTCGGGACCGGAGACACCCGGGTCGGGACCGGGGAAGCCCGGGAACTGTGGTCGGTGCAGTGCACCGGGCCGGCGGAGATCGTGCGCCCCGGCCCGGAGCAGCGCGCGCTCTTCGGCACCGGCCCCGCCGCCGTCGACGGCGAGCCGTTCGACCCCGTGTATCTCCGCCTCGATCCGCACGTGATCCGGATGCACACTCTGAGCTACGACGCAAGTCCGTAAAACCGGCCACATAGCGTCACCTAACATGTGGCGAGTGCCGCGCTCATCTGTGACCCTCCCACCAGTACCCCCGGTCGGCGAGGTCCTGCGCCGCTATCCCGATGCCGGTGAACCCCTCGACTGCGAGCCCCTCACCAAGGGATTGCTCAACCACGGATACCGCGTCTCCACCACCCGCGGCCAGTACTTCCTCAAGCACCATCTCGACAAGCACCACCTCGACGACCCCAGCGGCGACCACGCCACCATCGTCCGCCAGCACCGGGCGACCCAGCAGCTGCACTCCCTCGGTGTCCCCGTCGCACCGCCTCTCGCGGACACGCGGGGTGAGACGGTCACGGTCATCGACGGCCGGCGCTACGCCCTGCACCCCTGGGTCGACGGGCTCCACCGGGACGGCGCACAGCTGACCACAACCCAGTCACGACGTCTCGGGGCGCTCCTCGGAGCCGTACACACAGGCCTGGAACGCGTCATGGAAGCGGATGCCCCGCCTCCGGCGCAGGGACAGAGTTCCGACCCGGCCGACACCTTCGCGCTGATCGACGAGCTCCTGGCGGCCGCCCGTGCCATGGGCCCCCGCGACGCGTTCGACGAGCTCGCCGTGCACCGCCTCGTCGAACGCCGCGCCCTGCTGGAACAGCACGCCCACCGGCGGCCCCCCACCCCCGGGGGCGAGGCCAGAGGCTGGGTGCACGGTGACTTCCACCCGCTGAACCTGCTCTACCGGGGCGCCGATCCGGTCGCGATCGTGGACTGGGACCGGCTCGGGGTGCAGCCAAGGGCCGAGGAGGCCGTGCGGGCGGCGGCGATCTTCTTCGTGCGGCCGGACGGCGAGCTGGCGCTGGAGAAGGTCCGGGCCTACGCCCGCGCCTACCGGTCGTCGGCCGGCGCGGGGGCGGCCGAGCTGGCCGCCGCGGTCCACCGGGTGTGGTGGGAAAGGCTCAACGACTTCTGGATACTGCGCTGGCGCTACGGCCTCCACGACCGCAGGGCCGACCCGCAGTTCCCTGCGGTGTCGGCCCTGGCCGTGTGGTGGACGCGCGCCTACGAGGCGGTCAGCGAGGCCTTCACGGGGTGAGCCCGTGACGCCGGCTCCCTGATCAGGACGTGGCGTCCCAGCTCATGGGGTGGTGCCCGTGCCCGTGCCGGCGGTCGTACCCGCGGCGGCGCCCGCCGCGGCCCCGCCCGGCGTGCCACCGCTGCCCTCGGTCGTCGTACCGGCCCCGTCGGTGGTGCCCTCGGTGGTGTCCCCGCTGTCGCCGCCGCTGTCGGTGGCGCCCGTGTCGCCGGTGGTGCCCTCGGTCGTCGAGCCTCCGCCGTCGCTCGTTCCCGGCTCCGGCGAGGTCTCGGTGTCCGTGGGCTCCTGGCTCGGCTGGGTCGGCGTGTCCGAGGGGCGCCACGACGGCTGCTTGCTCCGCCAGGTGTTCCCTCCCGTGGAGGGGGCCGGCTTCTCCGACTCCTCCTCCGTCGCCTCGTCCGAGGGTTCCGGGGAGGGCGTCGTCTCGGACGGTGACACGCTGGCGGACGGGGTGGTGGTCGGCTTCTTCTTCGTGCCGCCGTCGTTCGCCGCCTGGACGGCGAACGCGACCCCGGCGCCGATCGCGATCAGGGCCAGCAGGACGAACAGCCACATCTTCCCCCGGCCGCCGCTGTCGCGCCGGCCGCCGCCGGCGTACGCGCCGTCGTCGGGGTTCATGGGCGGAAGGATCGGCCCCTGCGAGGTGTCCCCGTGCAGGGGATGCGCCATGGCCGCCGTACCGCCGCCGATGGTCATCGCCGTCGTGCGGCCACCCTCGTGCGCCATGACCGGGCCCGTGTTCCACGTGCCCGTGTGCCCGCCCTGGACCTGCAGCATCTGCAGGCTGTACTGGACGAGCCCGCGCATCTCCTCGGCGCTCTGGAACCGGTCGTCCGGGTCCTTGGCGAGGGAGCGCATGACGAGACCGTCCAGCTCCGGCGGCACGCTGCCCGCGACCTCCGACGGCGGGACCGGAATGTCCTGCACGTGCTGGTACACGACGGACAGCGGCGTCTCGCCGGTGAACGGGGGCCGCAGGGCGAGCAGTTCGTAGAGCAGGCAGCCCGTGGCGTACAGGTCGGAACGGTGGTCGACCGCCTTGCCGAGCGCCTGTTCGGGCGAGAGGTACTGGGGCGTGCCCATGACCATGCCCGTCTGCGTCATCGTCGACTGGGCGCCGTGCAGCGCACGGGCGATGCCGAAGTCCATCACCTTGACGGCACCGGAGTTGGTGATGATCACGTTCGCCGGCTTGATGTCCCTGTGCACGATGCCGTGCTGGTGCGAGTAGGCGAGCGCTTCCAGCACACCCGAGACGATGATCAGTGCCTGCTCGGGCGGCGGGGCCTCGGCACTCATCAGCAGATCACGGATCGTGCGGCCCTCGACCAGCTCCATCACGATGTACGGCACGGTCGCCCCGCCCACGACGTCCTCGCCGGAGTCGTACACGGCGACGATCGCGTGGTGGTTGAGCCCCGCGACCGACTGTGCCTCGCGGGTGAAGCGGGCCTTGGAGACCGGGTCCTCCGCGAGGTCGGACCTGAGGAGTTTCACCGCGACCGTCCGTCCCAGCCGGACGTCCTCCGCGGCGAAGACCTCGGCCATGCCGCCGCGGCCCAGCCGGTGGGTCATGCGGTAGCGGCCGTCCCCGACAACGCCACCGACGCCCCAGGAGTCGGTGCCATCCGAAACTCCGCCGCCGTTTGCTTCGGAATCGGGTGCCATCAGTCCTCGCCGTCGTATCTGTCCCCGCGCGTGCGGGTTCTCACGGTGCCTTGCTGCATTGCCACGTCACGCTACAGCCTCCGGAGGACACACCGGTTTCCAGAGTGACGGGTCATCCAATCGGCTGGCGCGGCGACCACGCAAATTCCATGCGCATCCTGTAACGCTTCCGAGACGCTTCCAGCGCGTACGGTCACGGAACGGGCACCCGGCTTGACGTGTCACCCCCCTCGGGCAGACTTGCCCCGTAACAGGGATCACCGCGTCCGTCGGGCGCCGAGGGGGATGCAAGTCATGAGCCACGACGGCGCACACGGCGCACAAGGGCGCTACGCGGGCGGATCCGTGGCCGGCGGACGCTACCAGCTGCGTGACCTGCTCGGCGAGGGCGGAATGGCGTCCGTCTACCTGGCGTACGACTCGGCGCTCGACCGCCAGGTCGCCATCAAGACCCTGCACACGGAGCTGGGTCGCGAGCAGTCCTTCCGTGAGCGCTTCCGGCGCGAGGCCCAGGCCGTGGCCAAGCTGCAGCACACCAACATCGTCTCGGTGTTCGACACGGGCGAGGACGAGCTGGGCGGCGCCCTGATGCCGTACATCGTCATGGAGTACGTCGAGGGGCAGCCGCTCGGCTCCGTGCTCCAGTCGGACATCCGGCAGTACGGCGCGATGCCCGCCGACAAGGCCCTCAAGGTGACGGCCGACGTGCTCGCCGCCCTGGAGACCAGCCACGAGATGGGCCTCGTCCACCGCGACATCAAGCCCGGCAACGTGATGATGACCAAGCGCGGTGTCGTCAAGGTCATGGACTTCGGCATCGCGCGCGCCATGCAGTCCGGGGTCACCTCCATGACCCAGACGGGCATGGTCGTCGGCACCCCGCAGTACCTCTCCCCGGAGCAGGCCCTGGGCCGCGGGGTGGACGCGCGCTCCGACCTCTACTCGGTCGGCATCATGCTGTTCCAGTTGCTCACGGGGCGCATCCCGTTCGACGCGGACTCGCCGCTCGCCATCGCGTACGCGCACGTCCAGGAGGAGCCGGTCGCTCCTTCCAGCATCAACCGGTCCATCACCCCGGCCATGGACGCGCTGGTCGCCCGGGCTCTCAGGAAGAACCCGAACGAGCGCTTCCCGAGCGCCGCCGCCATGCAGGACGAGGTCGCCCGCGTGCTCAACGCGAGCGGACCGGCGGGCAGCCCGGTGATCATCGGCGGTGGTGCCCCGGTGAACAGCGGCTCGGGCGTGGGCTCGGCGGTCTTCCCGCCCGTCGACCAGACCGCTCCCGCGCCGCACGGCGTGCAGACGCCGTACCAGCCGCACCCGCACCAGCCCGGCCCCTACGGCGCACCGGCGCCCGCCCCGGCCCCCGGATACGGCTACCCGCAGACGGCCCAGACGTACGGCACACCGGCTCACCAGGCGCACGGGACCCCGCCGCCGTACACGATGTCCCCGCAGACGGCGACGGGGTCCGGCGGCAGCGGCGGGGCCAGGCGCAACATGCCGGTCGTCGTCGGATCGATCGTCGTCGCCCTCGTCGCGATCGGTGGCCTGATCGCCCTCCTGAACATGGGCGGCGGGTCGGAGAACGGCAAGGGCGGTGGCACCGGCGCGTCCGCGGAGGCGGGGGAGCACAAGCCCCCGGAGCGCAACCGGACGATGAAGACCGAGGAGTGCACGGACGCCACCGAGGACACCGACGACCCGGCGAAGGTGCAGGCACCGAACTTCATCTACAAGGACATCCTCTCCGCGAGGGCGTGCGCCGACGCGGCGGGTTGGACGGTCAAGGTCATCGAGGTGGAGGGCAACACCTACGCGGAGGACCAGGTCATCGACCAGTTCCCGACCGCGGGTTCGGCCGTGGCGGAGCGGGACACACACTTCGAGCTGCGCATCGCGACCGGCGACCCGGCCTGAGGTCTGTTCCCCGGGTCCGTGGGCGGCTGCGGGCTGGGCCGGTTGAGGGCGCGGTGCGTCTGCGGACCGGTCTGCTGGAGCCGGGTGTGTGCTGTGGGCCGGGGGTGCCCGAGTGGTGACGCCGGGGGTGTCCCGTGGGACGGTCTGCTGAGGCCGGGTGTGTCACGTGGGCCCGCGGTGCGCCTTATGGGCCGTGGGTACGCCTTGCGGGCGGGCAGGCCGGCTAGCTGGGGTCAGGCGGCGTGCTGAGCCGCGCCGCCGAGCCCGCCCCGGGATCCGCACGCGCGGCGGTTCGTCCGGGCGTGCTCGTTCGTGCCCGATCCATCGGGTCGCTGATCGTTCGAGTGGGATTGGGCCGGCCTGACCGATCCGGATGGTCGTTCCGGTCCGGTCCGGTCCGATCGGGGACGTCCGGACGGTCCGGTCGGCCCCGGCCCGTCCGGATCCTCCGGTCAAGGCGGCCGTGCGATCGACGGGGCGGGGTGCGCGGGGACGAAGGGGCCCGAAACATGCCGGTCCTCCGGCCGGGATGCCGGGCACCTCGTCGCGTGTGACGCTGATCTCATGCCTCCGGGACTCCTGGCTTCACGGTCGTCACGATGCGTGGCCTGTCTGGTGATGGCGGCCGGAGTGGCCCTCGGGCCGGTCGCCGCCGGGGCGGCCACCCCGGCTGACGGGCGCGTACGCCATGGGCGCGTACTCCCCCTCTCCGAGGCCCGGCCCGGGTACGGGCCGTCCGCGGGCGCCCTCCCCACCCGCGCCGTGCGGGACGGCGCCGGTGGTCCGGCGTCGCCGCCCCGGCGCTCCCCCGCCGCGAGTCCGTCCGCCAACGACTCCCCGATGGCCGGGAGGCAGGCGGCCAAGGGCCGGGTCCGGCCCGGGCGATCGCTGACGCCCATGGAGGCCGCGCGCATCGAGGCCACCGCGGACGAGGTCCCGCCGGGTCCGGACCCTCACGAGGTGCCTGTGTTCACTCCGCCGCCCGGCGCCTTCCCCGAACCGGGCCACGCCGCTCGGCAGCGCCGGGCGATGGAGGAGCGGGCCGCCCGGGAGGCGCCGCGGCTTTCCCTGGGCAGCGGCATCGTCCTGGTCGGGCTGGGTCTGGGATTCCTCGCTTTCCGCATGCGCCGCGCGGTCTGACCGGAACCGCGGGCCGCTCCGGAGCCGACCGCGGCCGCCTGCGGGTCACCTGTGCCTCAACCGGGCCGGCGTCGGCGGGAGCCGCGACGGCGCTTGCGCGCTGGAGCATACTCGGTATACATACTCGGTATGTCGATCCGCCACGGGCTGCTAGCCCTGCTGGAGCGCGGGCCTAGGTACGGCTCGCAGCTCCGCACCGAATTCGAGTCCCGCACGGGCTCCACCTGGCCGCTGAACGTCGGACAGGTCTACACGACGCTCAGCCGTCTGGAACGCGACGGCATGGTCGCCCAGGACGGCGAGGACGAGGCCGGGCACGCCCTCTACTCGATCACCGAGGACGGACGCGGTGAGCTGAGGAGCTGGTTCGAGACCCCCGTCGACCGCAGCAGTCCGCCCCGCGACGAGCTGGCGATCAAGCTCGCCATGGCGGTCGGGGCCCCCGGAGTGGACATCAGGGCCGTCATCCAGGCGCAGCGCGGCCACACCCTGAAGGCGATGCAGGACTACACCCGGCTGAAGGCTCGGGCACTCGCCGACGTTCCCGCAGACCGCGACGAGGTCGCCTGGCTTCTCGTGGTGGAGCAGCTGATCTTCCAGGCTGAGGCGGAGGCGCGCTGGCTCGACCACTGCGAGTCGCGTCTCGTGCGCCTCGCCGAGGCCGCCGCGACCGAGCCCGCCGTACACCCCGCCGCGTCCACGAACCGGGGGGCCGCCCGGACCGCCGCCTCACGCCGGTCCGCCCGCCACTGACGCCGGCGAAGCCGGCCGGTCCGGCCCGCGCCACCCTTCCGCACACCGTTCTCAGGGGGGAACAGCCCACCATGTCCTCGTCCGTCCCCGCACCGTCCACCGGTCTCTCCGTGGACACTCCCGTCCTCCAGCTGAGAGCCCTGACGCGCACCCACGGCTCCGGTATCGCCGAGGTCCACGCCCTGCGCGGCATCGACCTGTCCGTCCACACCGGTGAGCTCGTCGCGGTGATGGGGCCCTCGGGCTCCGGCAAGTCCACGCTTCTGACCCTGGCGGGCGGGCTGGACACCGCGACCAGCGGCCAGGTCGTCGTCGAAGGCCAGGACATCGCCACACTCGGCCGCAAGGGCGTCGCACGTCTGCGCCGGCGCAGTGTGGGATACGTCTTCCAGGACTACAACCTGATCCCCGCGCTCACCGCCGTGGAGAACATCGCCCTGCCGCGCGAGCTCGACGGCGTCCCCGTACGCAAGGCGCGCAAGGAGGCCATGGCCTCGCTGGAGGAGATGCGCCTCGGAGAGGTCGCCGACCGCTTCCCGGACGAGATGTCCGGTGGACAGCAGCAGCGCGTCGCCATCGCCCGCGCCCTCGTCGGTGACCGCCGCCTGGTGCTCGCCGACGAGCCGACCGGAGCGCTCGACTCCGAGACCGGCGAGGCCGTGCTCGCCCTGCTCCGCAACCGCTGCGACCAAGGAGCCGCCGGGGTGATGGTGACGCACGAGCCCCGGTACGCGGCCTGGGCGGACCGGGTGGTCTTCCTCCGGGACGGGTCGATCGTGGACCAGACGGTGGCCACCGCCGCCGAATCCCTGCTCGCCGCCGAAGGTGCCGAGTGAGCGGCCTCAGCGGGTGGCGCGCCGCCCTCCGGATCGCCCGGCGCGATGCCTTGCGGGCCAAGGGCCGCAGCGCACTCGTCGTCGCGATGATCGCCCTCCCGGTCCTCGGTGTGACGGCCGCCGACGTGACGTACCGCAGTTCCACCCCCACCGTCGCCGAGGGCCTCACGGCCCGGATGGGGTCGGCGGACGCCGTCTACAGCTCGGCGGGCGTGGGTCCCGTCCCCATCGAGCAGATGCCCGACGCCAGCACGTGGGGGACCACTCCCGACGGGGCGGAGATACCGGCCGAGGAGGAGCGCGACCCCGTCGACGTACGGGCCGCCTTCCCGAAGGGGTCGCGGTACCTCACCGAGCAGTCCGTCCCGGCCGCCGTCACCACCCGGCACGGGGTCGCCGACACCGAGATCGTGGAGCTGCGCACCTCCGATCCGGCGGTCCGTGGGCGGCTGGACCTGGTCGACGGGGCGTTCCCGCACGGCAAGGGAGAGGTCGTCGCGACCGAGCACTTCCTGGAGTCCGCCGGACTCGGTGTCGGCTCCCGCACGACGCTGCGGGGCCCCGAGCAGACGTACACGATCACCGGGAGCGTCGAGCTACCGGACGACCTGGGCAAGAGCGCGCTGTACGCGGACCCGGGCACGGTACTCGCCCCGTGGGCGGCGGCCGCCGCACGCGACAAGGAGATCGTCCCGCCGTATCCGGGAGACGTCACCTGGCTCGTGCGAGGCCCGTCAGGCGCCGGTGTCACCTGGCCGGACGTGCTCGAGGCCAACGAGAAGGGCGTCCTGGTGCTGTCCCGCCAGGTCGCTCTCGATCCGCCTCCGGACTCCGAGGTACCGCTGCTCGCGCACCAGGACGCCTCCTCCTACGAAGACGGCTCCTCGGAGCTGAGCGCGGCGGTGGTGACCGTCGTCGCCATGGCGGTCCTGGAGATCGTCCTGCTGGCGGGCCCCGCGTTCGCCGTGGGGGCCAGGCGTTCGCGCAGGCAGCTCGGCCTCGTCGGCACCTGCGGCGGCGACCGGGGGCAGGTGCGGGCCGTCGTGCTGTCCGGGGGCCTGGTGCTCGGCACGGTGGGAGCGGTCACCGGCACCGTGGCCGGAATCGGCCTCACCGCCCTCTTCCGCCCGATGATCGAGGGCTGGACCGCGAGCCGCTTCGGCTCCCTCGACATCCGCCCCTGGGAGCTGCTGACCATCGCCTTCATCGGCCTCGTCACCGGTGTCCTCGCGGCCCTCGCGCCGGCCGTCGTGGCCGGACGGCAGTCCGTGCTCGAATCCCTCACCGGCCGGCGCGGAACGCGCCGGAGCTCCCGCGTCCTGCCCGTCGTGGGCTGCGTGGTGCTGGCGGGTGGGGTAGCCGTCGCCGGCTACGGGGGCTCGGCCGGGGACACCGCCTTCGTCGCCGGCGGCTCGGTGATCGCCGAACTCGGGGTGCTGGCATGCATCCCCGTGATCGTCGGCTTCCTCGGCCGGCTCGGCACCCGTCTTCCGCTCTCCCCACGCATGGCACTGCGCGACGCGGCTCGCAACCGAGGACGTACGGCGCCGGCGGTCGCCGCCGTCATGGCGGCCGTGGCGGGCACCGTCGCCGTCGCCACGTACACCACCAGCGTGATGGCGGAACACGACTACGACCACGTGCGCACCCTGATGCCGGGCACAGTGGCGCTGGTGGCCTCCGAGCCGGCCGCCGTCGACCGGTTGCCCCTCGCCAGAGCGGCCGTGGAGAAGAATCTGGCGGTCAGCGGCGGCCGTGCCGACATCGGGCGGATCTGGGCCGGCTCCGACTGCAGCGTCTACTACGAGGAGGGCGGCTGCGGCACCCTCGACCTGGTCAAGCCGACCGGGGAGGGACACAGCTGCCCGCTGCAGGGACCGGGCGCGAAGAAGCTCGCCGAGAGCCTCAGCGCCGGGGAGCACAAGAAGCTGATGAACTCCCCCGCCTGCGTCGACGAGTACGTCACCGCGCAAGCCCTCTCCACAGGCGAGGGCAACATCGTCGTCGGGGACGCCGCGCTGCTCAGGTCGTACGTGAAACTCGACGATCCCGCCGCGGCCGAAGCCCTGGCGGCCGGCACGCCCGTGCTGCTCAACCCGGCGTACGCGAAGGACGGCCAGGTCACGCTCAAGGCCGTCCACACGTACAACGAGCGCGACAAGGAGAACCACGCACGTCACCCGGGCGAGGCGAAGGCCACCACGGACCGGCTGAAGGTGTACGTGGCACCCGACTCGTACGCCGCCACCCCGGGGGTCCGCATGATCCTGCCGCAGCGGACCGCCGACCGGCTCGGTCTGCACACCGCGGCCTACGGAAGCCTCTACACGGTGACGCACCCGCCGACGGACGCCGAGACGCAGGCTGTGTCGGCGGCCTTCACCCAGGCCGGGAACGGGATCTACCTCCAGAGCGAGAACCCGGCGGAGGACAGTGACGAGGACGTGATCCTGCTCGTCCTCGCCCTCTTCGCGGGCGTGGTCACCCTGGGCGCCGCCGCCATCACCACCGGACTCGCGAAGGCCGACGCGCAAGCCGACCTCACCACCCTGAGCGCCGTGGGCGCACCCCCCGGTGTGCGGCGCACCCTTTCCGGGTTCCAATGCCTGGTGGTCGCCCTGACGGGCGTCCTCCTCGGCACGGCCGCGGGTGTCGTGCCGGCCGTGGCACTGCGCCTGGTCGACCTGGGCGAGGCGATGAAGGCGATGCGGGCGCAGCCCATGGACTCCGCCTACACGCCGATCGTGATGCCGTGGGAGACCCTCGGGCTGCTGGCACTGGTCGTACCGCTGCTGGCAGGGCTGCTGGCGGCCGCATTCGCCGGATCGAGGCTGACGCTGACCCGCCGCACGGGCTGAACACGCCGGGCGCGTGAGCCTCCTCGGCGCGTCGCCCCCGCGAGAGGACCGGCGGCTGATCGGTGCCCCCGGGAAGGGTGGATCATCCCTTTCCGGGGGCACCACCGTGGTGTGCAGCAGGTGTGGGAGACAATGGCGACATGGAGATGCCGAGGAATGACCGGTCGCAGGAGCACCCCCAGGTCCTCGTGGTGGGGCAGGACGGAATGGCTGTCGGCGGCGGAGGCAGCGACGACGAGTCGCGTGAGGTCCCGGTGACGGAGATGGTCGAGCAGCCCGCCAAGGTCATGCGCATCGGCAGCATGATCAAGCAGCTTCTGGAGGAGGTCAGGGCGGCCCCCCTCGACGAGGCGAGCCGGGTGCGGCTCAAGGAGATCCACGCGAGCTCGGTGAAGGAGCTCGAGGACGGACTGGCCCCCGAGCTCGTGGAGGAGCTGGAACGGCTCTCGCTGCCGTTCACCGAGGAGTCCGTCCCCTCCGAGGCCGAGCTGAGGATCGCGCAGGCCCAGCTGGTCGGCTGGCTCGAGGGTCTGTTCCACGGGATCCAGACGGCCTTGTTCGCGCAGCAGATGGCGGCACGGGCCCAGCTGGAGCAGATGCGCCGCGCGCTTCCTCCCGGTGCGGTGCACGAGGACGAGGAAGGCGGCGCGGACCCGCACGGTCCGGCGCGCTCCGGTCCCTACCTGTAACCGCCGCGTTCGGTCCCTGCCCGTGACCGCCGCGCTCCGGTCCCTGCCCGTGACCACCGGGTTCGGTCCCTGCCCGTGACCGCCGCGCTCCGGTCCCTGCCCGTAACCGCCGGGTTCGGGCAGTCCGGCGGTGCGCGGCACACGGAACGCGCGCGCCGGACCGAACACGCGCGGTCCGGCACACCACACGCGTGGTGTGCCGGACCGGCGTGCCTGCCGAGCTGAGCGGTGCCCGTGCTGCGGGCCGCCCGGTTCGCAGGCTGACCCTCCCACCGACGGACTCGTCCACAGCGGCCCGAACCTGAGGCAGGCTGCTGCTCAGGGCATTCACATCCCGAGGCAGCCGGTTCTGCGGGCGGGTGGAACCTCGGGCAGCCGGTTCCGCGGGCGGGTCGAGCCCCGGGCGCCCGGTTCCGCGGGCGGGTCGCCCGAGGGTTCTGCGGGCGGGTCGAACCTCGGACAGCCGGTTCCGCGGGCGGGTCGCCCGATCTCAGGGCGTCGGAGCGAGCAGCAGCACCTTGCCGATGTGCGTGCTGGATTCCAGGACCCGATGCGCCTCCGCCGCGTCCTCCATCGGCATCGTGCGGTCCACGACGGGCTTGACTACGCCCTCGGCGATGAGCGGCCAGACGTGCTCCCGTACAGCGGCGATGATCGCGGCCTTCTCCGCGAGCGGGCGTGCGCGGAGCGAGGTGGCGGTGACGGCGGCCCGCTTGCTCAGCAGAGCGCCCAGATTCAGCTCCCCCTTGGCACCGCCCTGCATCCCGATGATCGCGAGTCGCCCGTTCACAGCCAGCGCCCGCACGTTGCGGTCCAGGTACTTGGCCCCGACGATGTCGAGGATCACGTCGGCCCCCGCGCCGTCCGTCGCCCTGCGCAGCTCGTCGACGAAATCCTGTTCGCGGTAGTCGATGAGGATGTCGGCGCCGAGCTCCTTGCAGCGCGCGAGCTTCTCGGGCCCGCCCGCGGTGACCGCCACCCGAGCTCCCACAGCCTTGGCGAGCTGGATCGCCATCGTGCCGATGCCGCTGGAGCCGCCGTGGACGAGCAGCGTCTCGCCGGGGCGCAGGTGAGCCACCATGAAGACGTTGGACCAGACCGTGGCGGTGACCTCGGGCAGCGCCGCGGCCACAGCGAGGTCCACTCCGTCCGGCACCGGCAGCAGTTGCCCGGCCGGCACGGCCACCTTCTGCGCGTAACCGCCGCCCGCCAGCAGCCCGCACACCTCGTCGCCCACCGACCACCCGGTGACGCCAGGCCCGAGAGCCGCGACGCGGCCCGCACACTCCAGGCCGGGATAGGGGGACGCGCCGGGGGGCGGGTTGTAGAAGCCCTGCCGCTGCAGTACATCGGCCCGGTTGACCGCACCGGACACGACCTCGACGAGAACTTCGCCATCGCCTGGTACGGGATCGGGGACCTCGGTCCAGACGAGCGCCTCGGGGCCACCGGGTTCGGGGATCGTGATCGCATACATGGCCGCGAGGCTACTCCGTAGCGCCTGGTGAACGCGTTCGACGAGCCAGCATCCCCGTTTCGGTGCCCCGGATCTCTACTGCCGTTGGTTGGAGTGCGGCGGCTGGAGCGTCGGAGGGACGTGGAGCGGCGAGGCCCGGACGATCGTGATGAGGCGGTCCGTCAGCTGCAGAGGGCTGGCCGCCGGGTCGTCGTAACCGAGCAGCCGGTGGCCGCGCAGAACGCTGACCACCAAGTCCTCGGTCTCCCGCACGCTCTTGCCCACCTCGGCCTTTATCACCGGCCGCTCGACGAGATCGAGACCGCTGCCCTGCTGGATCAGATCCTCCATCACCGTGCCGGCACTGGGGCTGAGCACGGAAAGGCCCAACAGCCTTCCCGCCGCGCTCGCGCTGGTGATCACGGCATCGGCGCCGGACTGCCGCAGCAGCGGGGCGTTCTCCTCCTCGCGCACGGCGGCCACGATCTTGGCGCCACGGTTGAGCTGCCGTGCCGTCAGGGCTACCAGCACGGCCGTGTCGTCGCGTTGCGTCGCGATGATGACCTGCCGTGCCTTCTGCAGCTCGGCCCGCAACAGCACGTCACTGCGCGTCGCGTCACCCAGCACGCCTACGAAGCCCTCGGCGTTGGCGGCCTCGATCACCTTGCCGGCCGGGTCGACGATGACGATCTGGTCCTTCTTCAGCCCGGTGGCACAGAGCGTCTGGATTGCCGAGCGGCCCTTCGTGCCGAAGCCGACGACAACGGTGTGTTCACGCAAGTTGGTTCTCCAACGGTTCAGCCGGAAGTCCTCCCGGGTCCGCTCCGTCAGGACCTCGAGGGTGGTGCCGACAAGGATGATCAGGAACAGCACACGCAACGGCGTCACCAGGAGGACGTTGACGAGCCGGGCAGGATCGCTGTACGGGACGATGTCGCCGTAACCGGTGGTCGACAGCGTCACCGTGGCGTAATAGACGGCGTCGAGGAAGTCGACCTTCCCGTCGGCGTTGTCGTGATAGCCGTCGCGGTCCGCCCACACGATGAAGACGGTGGTGGCCAGCACCGCCAGCGCCATCGCCAGCCGTTTGGCGACCTGTCGCAGCGGCCGGTCGACGACTCGCCGAGGCAGGAGTACCCGGGTGGGCACCACGTGTTCGTCGGCGCGCCTGGCCATCGCGTCTTGGCCGGGAAGTTTCACGTGAAACACCCTTCCGTCCAGGGCGTCGCGGAGGCCCACGGCAGATCGAGGATCTCCACCTCGGTGCCGGACCGTACCCCGCCGGGAGGCACGACAGCCAGTCCATCGGCCGCAGCGACCCCCCTGAGCATCGCGGGACCGTTGTAATGGAGCGGCAGCACGCTGTCCCCCCGGTAGATGACAGGGACGAGCCGGGTGTCCTGCGGATGCCCGTGCACCTCTTCGCGCATGGGCGCACGGAACGGTTCCTGGGCGGATCGGCCGGCGATCCCCCGGATCAGCGGCTCGGCCAGTGTGAGCAGGCCCGACACGGCCGCGAGCGGGTTGCCGGGCAGTCCCACCAGGTAGGGACCTTCGTCCGCGAGCCTGGCCAGGAGCATGGGGTGGCCGGGACGCACAGCCACCCCATCGACGAGCAACGTGGCGCCCGTACCGGCAAGAACCGGGTGGACATGATCGACCGGGCCGGCTGCTGTACCGCCCGTCGTGACGATCAGGTCGGCCTCCGACGTGGCGAGGGTACGGCGTAGACCCTCCGCGTCGTCGCCGAGGTGCCTGGGTGGGGTGACCTCCGCCCCGAGAGCGCGGAGCCAGGGCACCAGCATGGGCCCGAGAGCGTCACGGATCAGCCCTTCTCGCGGCAGGCCGGCAGTCAGCAACTCATCGCCCAGGACCAGGACATCGACGCGCGGCCGGGGCGTGGCGATCAGAGCGTCGTACCCCGCAGCGGCCGCCAGCCCGATCACGGGCGGGGTCACGAGGGTGCCGACAGGCAGGAGTTGGTCGCCGGAGCGGCACTCCTGGCCCCTGGGCCGGATGTCCTGACCGGGAACGACGTCCCGATCCGTGTGCAGCAGCCCCTTGGACTCGTCCGCGTGTGCGTGCTCGCTGCGGATGACAGCGGTGGCTTCGGAGGGGATGCGCGCGCCGGTGGCAATCCGTACTGCCGCGCCATCGGGAAGCGGCGCCGCTGTGCCCTGCCCGGCGAGTAGGCCCTGGCCCGCGTGCACGGTCCACGGGCCCGGCCCCGCGACCACCCACCCGTCCATGGCCGACGTGTCGAAGGACGGCAGGTCGGTCAGTGCGACGACAGCCTCGGCAAGGACGTGCCCGAGCGCCCGGTCCAGGGAGAGCCGGTGAGCTGCTCGCGGGGTGGACGTGCCGAGGCGCTCCGCCAGCGCACGCGCGTCGGGCCAGGAGGTCACTCGGTGCTGACGGGGGGAGGGGCTGTGGGGGGAGGTGCTGTGGGGCGAGGGGTTGTGCGGGGAGCGGCTGTGGGGGGAGGGGTTGTGCGGAGAGGGAGGGGCGCCGTGGGCGGACGGGACCCGTGCACCACTTCGTGAGGCTGGTGAAGAGGCGAGCGAGGGCCCGCCCACATCCGAGACCGAGGCACCGGAAGCGGCAGTGGGGTCGGAGGACGCGGTGGGGCCGGAGGGGACGGAGGAGATGGTCGGGTCGGAGGGGTCGGAGGACGCGGTGGGGTGTGAGGAGATGGCGGGGTCGAAGGAAGTGTTCGGGCCGGTCGGGTCGGGTCTGCTCGGCGTGGGGTGCGAGGTCGGCGTGCGGCGCCCGACCAGAGCCAGCGCCTGCTCGACAGCCCGTTCCTCCTCGGCGGCCCGGGCCGCCTCCGCCACGCGGAGGTTTTCTGCCGCATGGAACTCCTCGGCGGCGCGTACCGGATCAGCCGCGTGGTACTCCTGGGAGGCACTCACCGGATCAAGCGCCTGGTGCAGCCGGGAGTCAGGGAGCGGATCAGCCGCAGAGACCGGACTGGACGCGTGCGACCGCGAGGTGGCGCCGGCCGAGTGCCTGCCCAGGCGCCGCTCCGAGGCGAGGGGGTCTCCGGCCCCGCCTTCTCGCGCTGTCATGGTGTGCCGGTCTCTCTGCCGGGCTCTGTCTCTTCTTCCCAGCGGAGAGCCAACGCGGCGGCCTTGCGAGCCGCGTCCGCCACAGCGGCGGCTGCGGCCTCCGGGCTCGCCCCGCTGCTCGCCTTCGCCGCCGCGTACCCCACCAGGAACGTGGTCAACGGCGCGGCGGGCCGGGCGACACCGTGCGCGGCGTCACGGGCGAGATCGAGCAGGACATCGGTGTCGACGTCGAGTTCGATGCCCAGTTCGTTCTTGACTGTGGTGATCCATTCGTCCAGCACAGTCCCATGGTCCCTGATGCGCGCCCTGGCTGCGGCAACGTCTTCCCAGGTGTCGCAGTCGAAAGAGGCGAGAGGGCCCGCCTCGACCCGGGCCAGGTCCAGTTCGGCCGTCAGCAATCGCAGTGGAAGCCCGGCGAGCGTGCCGTGTTCGGTGGCCAGGAGCGCGAGTTCGCGGCGCAGCGGCTCGGCTCGGTAGCCCGCCACCAGCGGCTGGTCCCGGCCGTTCGGGTCGGTGCACAAAGCACCTTCCCCGGTCCCTGTCCGGATCGCGTCCAGCAGAGAACGGACAGTAGCCTCCTGCAGGAACGGCAGATCCGCGGAGAGTACGAGAACCGTTTCCTCGGTGATCTGCCGCAGCCCTGCGCCGAGTGCCGCCAAAGGCCCGCCGCCGGGCGGCGTTTCACGCGTCCAGAGGACCGGTCGCGTGGTGGGCCTACGGCTGCCCACCACCACGGTGGTCCGAGCATCGGTGCACGCAGCGAGCACCCGATCCAGAAGCGCCCGGCCGCCCACCCGGAGCCCGGGTTTGTCGGCTCCCCCTAGCCGCTTGGCGGCTCCCCCGGCGAGGACGATGGCGTCATACGCGGTCATGCCCCGAGTATGCGGTGCGCCCACTCCTACCGTCCGCCCCGGGGGAGGTCTAGTCGCCGCCCCACGCCCCCTACGGGGTGGTGAAATCGGGAGCTCCGACCGACCCCACGGACACGCGCTTCCCAGCTCCGCCCCCGCCCCCTGCCCGGTCATGCCCTGCCTCTGCCCCCCTCCCGTCCACGGGTACGGTCCTCGACCGGAACACAGCCCCGACGCCGATCGCCGTGCGTCCAAATCACAGCCCGGCCGGACCTCAACCCGGTCAGATGTAGCCCGGCCGGACCTCAGCCCGGTCAGATGTAGCCCGGCCGGATCGTGCCCTTCATGCCTGATCGGGTCGGTGGGCGGCTGGCCAGGGCCGGTGGTGAACGGAGTGGTCCAGTGGTGGACGGAGTGGTCCGGTGGTGGACGGGATGGTCCGGTGGTGGACGGGATGGTCCGGTGGCGGCCGCTTGATGCCGGGATGGACGGCTGGCGCATCTGACGAACCGGGCCCGCGTCCACCTGGCGCAACAATGCCGCACCGGCATTCGCGCCCGGTCCCGTACAGGCCCACCGAACACCTCTCGCCTCCCGGTAAGCCGACGTCGATGCTCCCCGACGGGCACTTCCGCGTGGAACACCTTCCGGCTCCCGGCCAGCCGACGTCCGATACCCGGCTACTCGGCCTCGACGGACACTCCGTCCCCTCCCGGACACCGCCCCGCCCGCTCCCGGTAGAACCGTCCCCTCACAGGGTGCGCAACAGCACCACCGGCTGTTCCACGCAGTCGGCCACATACCGCAGGAAACCACCCGCCGTGCCACCGTCACAGACTCGGTGGTCGAAAGTGAGCGACAGCTGGACGACCTGGCGGACCGCCAGTTGTCCCTGATACACCCAGGGCTTCGGCACGATACGGCCGACCCCGAGCATCGCCGCTTCCGGATGGTTCACGATCGGCGTTGAGCCGTCGACACCGAAGACCCCGTAATTGTTCAGCGTGAAGGTTCCGCCTGTCAGATCGGCCGGGCTCAGCTTCCCGCCGCGAGCCGCCTCGGTGAGCCGGCTGATCTCCGCGCCGATGGACTCAACATTGCGTACGTGCGCCCCACGGACGACAGGCACCACCAGGCCTCTTTCCGTCTGGGCGGCAAAACCCAGGTGGATCTCCGGCAGCCGCACGATCTCACGGGCTTCGGTATCGACTGTCGCGTTGAGTTCAGGGAAGCGGGTCAGAGCAGCCGTACAGATGCGGGCCAGCAGCGCGAGCACCGAGACCTTCGACGCTGCCGTGCCGCTGCCGGCGGCATTCATCGCCGCCCTCGCCGCCATCAGTTCGGTGGCATCGGCGTCGACCCAGCACGTGGCATCGGGAATCTCCCGTCGGCTGCGGGCCAGCTTGTCCGCGACCGCCCCACGGACTCCGCGCAACGGGATGCGCTCACCGGGCGTCGCCGCCTCATGCCTTGCCGCAGGGGTCACCGCGGCGACAGGCTGTTCCGCCCCGTTCCTGATCGCGGATTCGATGTCGTTACGGAGGATCAGACCGTCCGGCCCCGAACCCCTGATCTGCCGGAGATCGAGGTCGTGCTCCCGCGCCAGCTTCCGCACCAGTGGGGAGATGACCGGCACCGGTCCGTGTGCTGTCTCCACATCCGGGTTGGAAGCGGTGACCGAAGGGAGGGCGGGCACGGCGACTACACCCGGGGCGGGGGCCGGAGCCGCGGTGAACGATGTGGGTCTCACCCGGCGGCGCCGTGCCGCAGGTGCAGCCGTGCCGTAGCCCACCAGGACGTTGCCGGACGACTCGACGACCGGGTCAGGGCCGGAAGGGGCAGCCGTACCCGAGGTGGGCCCAGCAGCCGGTCCCGATCCAAAGCCGGCAACCGAGCGCGAGGTGGAACCGGCAGCCGGATCCGACGTGGAACCCTCCGTGGCACGGCCGGTTCCGGGGCTTGTCGATCCGACCGCCACCGTCAGGAGCGGGGAGCCGACGGGGAGTTCCGTGCCTTCCTCACCGAACCTCGCCGTCACCACGCCGCCGTACGGGCATGGGACCTCCACCATGGCCTTGGCCGTCTCGACCTCGACGACCGGTTGGTCAATGGCGACCACGTCGCCGACCTCCACCAGCCAGCGCACGATCTCCGCCTCGGTCAGTCCCTCACCGAGGTCGGGCAACTTGAACTCGAGCACCTGCGCCATCAGCCCTCGGCCTCCCACTGAAGACGGGCCACCGCGTCGAGCACCCGGTCCACGCCCGGCAGGTGGTGTCGTTCCTGCATCGGTGGCGGGTACGGAATGTCGAAGCCGGCTACCCGTAGCACGGGCGCCTCCAGGTGGTGGAAGCACCGCTCGGTCACCCGCGCCGCGATTTCGCCGCCCGGCCCGCCGAATCCGGAGGACTCGTGGACGACCACCGCGCGGCCTGTGCGCCGTACCGACGCGGCGACGGTCTCGTCGTCGAAGGGCACGAGTGACCGAAGGTCGACGACTTCGAGTTCCCAGCCCTCTGCCACGGCTGCCTCCGCCGCCTCCATACACACCGGGAGCGACGGCCCGTAGGTGATCAGGGTCGCGCTACGGCCGGAGCGGCGCACGACGGCACGGCCGATCGGCTCCACCGGGGTCGGCTCATCAGGAGACCAGGACGCCTTCGACCAGTAGAGACGCTTGGGCTCCAGGAAGACCACCGGGTCGTCCGAGGCGATCGACGCTCTCAGCAGTCCGTACGCGTCCTCGACCGTGGCCGGCGTGACGACGTGAAGGCCCGGTGTCGCCATGTAGTAGGCCTCGGAGGAGTCGCTGTGGTGTTCGACCCCGCCGATCCCCCCGCCGTAGGGCACCCGCACGGTGATCGGCAGGGGCATGGCGCCCCCGGTACGGTTCCGCATCTTGGCGACATGGCTGATCAACTGCTCGAACGCCGGGTAGGCGAAGGCGTCGAACTGCATCTCCACCACAGGCCGCAGCCCGTACATCGCCATTCCGACGGCGGCGCCCAGGATGCCCGCCTCGGCCAGAGGTGTGTCCGTGCACCGGTCGTCGCCGAATTGCTCGGCCAGGCCGTCGGTGACCCGGAAGACCCCGCCCAGGGTGCCGACGTCCTCACCGAGAACATGCACCGCCGGATCCTCGGCCATCGAGTCGCGGAGCGCACGTCCGAGTGCCTGGGCCATCGTGGCGGGCCTCGCCGCGCCGGTTCGCCCACCGGCCGTCGCCGCAACCGTGGTCATCGACTGTCCTCCGCGCTGCTCTCGTCGTGCTCCGCGTCGAGCTCGCCCCGGAGCCGGGCGGCCTGCTCACGCAGCTGCGGGGTCTGCTGCTCGTACACGTGGGTGAACAGGTCCATGGGATCGAGCACCGGGTCGGCATTCATCTGCTCGCGCAGTTCGGCGGCCATCCGCTCCGCCGCCTCCCTCACCACCCCGATGTGCTCCTCGTCCAGCACACCCCGTCCGGTCAGCTCGCGCTCGAGCAGCTGGATCGGGTCGTGGGCACGCCACGCCTCCACCTCGCTGTCACCGCGGTACCGGGTGGCGTCGTCAGCGTTCGTGTGCGCTTCCATGCGGTATGTGACGGCCTCGACCAGCGTCGGGCCCTCCCCGCGTCTGGCTCTCGCCACCGCCTCGCCCAGGACCTGGTGCACCGCGACCGCGTCGTTGCCGTCGACCAGCCGACCGGGCATTCCGTACCCGACCGCCTTGTGGGCGAGGGACGGCGCGGCACTCTGTTTGGCCAGAGGGACGGAGATGGCGAAGCCGTTGTTCTGCACGAGGAAGACCACCGGGGCCCGCCAGACCGCCGCGAAGTTCAGCGCCTCGTGGAAGTCGCCCTCGCTCGTCCCGCCGTCGCCGACCATGGCCAGGGCGACGACGTCGTCACCCTTCAACCGGGCCGCGTGAGCCAGGCCCACCGCATGCGGCAGCTGGGTGGCCAGCGGGGTGCACAGTGGGGCGATCCGGTGCTCGCGCGGGTCGTAACCGGTGTGCCGGTCTCCTCGCAGGAGGGTCAGCGCCTCGACCGGGTCCAGGCCGCGTACCACTGCCGCAAGCGTGTCGCGATAGCTGGGGAAGAGCCAGTCCCGCTCCTCCAGGACAAGGGCTGCCGCGACCTCGCACGCCTCCTGGCCGGTGCTGGACGGATACACCGCGAGACGGCCTTGTCTGGTCAGAGCGGTGGCCTGAGCGTTGTACCGCCTGCCGCGGACCAGCTCGGCGTACAGGCGCAGCAACAGCTCCGCGTCCGTCTCCGCAGCGGCCGCCGTGCCGAGCACCCGGTACGGTGCGGAGTCCGGAAGCAGCGGCGCAGGGTCGGTGAGCGGCTTCCAGGCCGGGGGCGGCACGGGCCGGTAAGCGGCCGCGCCGGGCAGCTCTTGGACCGTCATGGCTGGCACCTCCTGGCATCGGGATACATCGAGGATGTCGAAATCGCAGCAGCGAAATCTGCGGGAATGTCGAGGGGTGAGCAAGGCGCCGGAGTGGTGGCCTCACCTACCGATTGTTCGGTCGTGAACGCATTTTGGCTACAGGCACCGTCAGCCTGTGGACAAACGGTTCTCCACAGCCTGGGATGGGGGCAGGTCGTCCACAACAGGGAGGTGCGGGCAGATGGCCGCTGAACAAATGGCCGACGCGGGCGGCGATCCCGGTCAGGTGCCTCCTGCCCGTCCCCTCGACTCGATCGACCGCGACATCCTCCGCATCCTGCAGACGGACGGGCGGGCCTCCGTACGAGCCGTCGCCGAACGTGTCCACGTCTCGCGCGCCAACGCCTACGCCCGCATCAACCGCCTCGTCGAGGACGGGGTGATCCGCGGCTTCAGTGCGCGCGTGAACCATGAACGGGCCGGCCAGGGCGCCTCGGCCTACATCACTTTGAAGATCGTCCAGAACTCGTGGCGCACCGTGCGTGAGCAGTTGCAGGCACTGCCGGGTGCCACTCACATCGCGCTGGTCAGTGGCGACTTCGATGTCCTGCTTCTCGTGCACTCACCGGACAACCGGGCGCTGCGTGAATTGGTCCTGACAAGAATCCAGGCCATACCGGAAGTACTCTCCACCCGGACCCTGCTGGTGTTCGAGGAGACCGACCTCGGCCCGCGGCCCGACCGGCCTGCCGAACTCTCCTAGGCCCTGCCCCTCCTGGAACCTGCCGGCAGCACCGACCTGCCGACAGCGAGGACCTGCCGACCGGGCACCTGCCGGGCCGGGTACCTGACGGGTCGACCCGGCCGGGCGAGACCGGATGGTCCGGTGCGACACCGGGCCCGGCCGGTGCCGGCCTCCGGCAGCCCGCTCAGCGACTGGCCCGCATCCCCTCGAAGGCCAGCCGGACGACGGTGTCGGCCAGCTGCTCCTCCTCCGGCGACCCGCCGGGCTGAGGGCGGTACCACTCGACCAGGGAGTTCACCATGCCGAACAGAAGCCTGGTGGCCAGGCGTATGTCGACGTCGGCGCGGAGGTCGCCCTCGGCGACGGCGGCCTTGAGCAGCTCGGACACCCGCTGGTCGAACTCGCGTCGCCGCTCGAGCGCCCAGCATTCGGTACTCGTGTTGCCGCGGACGCGCAGCAACAGCGTGACGTAGGGCAGCTCACCCATCAGGACCTCGACGGTGCGGCGCGTGACGTACTCGACCCGTGCGATGGCCCGCCCCCGGGCCGCACCCGGTTCGTCGAGGATGGCGAAGAGGCCGTCGAGCGCACGGCTCACCGCCCGGCGCAGCAGTTCCTCCTTGCCCGCCACATGGTGGTAGATCGACGACTTGGAGATGCCGGCCGCCTTGGAGAGGTGCTCCATGGACGTGCCGTCGTAGCCGCGCTCGTTGAAGACACGGACGGCAACGGTGAGGAGGGATTCCGGTGTGTACGTGTCCCGCTTGGCCGTGGTCATGACCGCGATCCTCCCCCATGAGTTGTCCACAGGTCTCCCGGGGGCCTTGTCCCGACCGATCGTTCGGTTACTCTAACTCCGTCCGTACTTCCCTGCCCGGCTCGACGAGGAGTTGGTCCGTCATGGCCGCCGAGCTTTCCCCCGAGAAGCTGTCCGAGACCCACCGCCCGACGCTCGACCAGGCACTCGACGCCATGCGTACGCGCGCCTACTGGTCCCCGCACCCCGAGCATCCGAAGGCCTACGGTGAGGGCGGCCTCCCCGGCAGCCTGGGAGCGGCCGAGGGCAAGGCCGCGTTCGACGCCGTCCTGAACACCCGGCTCGACCTCGATCAGCCCGGCACCGACGGCTGGACAGGCGGCGAGGTCTCGCCGTACGGCCCGGAGCTGGGCGTCGAGTACCCGCACGCCGACCCGGACGTCCTGCTCCCGGCGATGCGCGCCGCCATGGGCACCTGGCGGGCGGCGGGGCCGGAGACCAGGGCTCTCGTCTGCCTGGAGATCCTCGCGAGGATCAGTGCCCGCACCCATGAGCTGGCCCATGCCGTCATGCACACGAGCGGGCAGGCCTTCGTCATGGCCTTCCAGGCAGGCGGCCCCCACGCGCAGGACCGCGGCCTGGAAGCGGTGGCCTACGCGTACGCGGAGCAGACGCGTACACCGCTGACCGCCGACTGGTCGAAACCGCAGGGCAAACGGGACCCGCTCCAGCTGCGCAAGTCCTACACCGCGGTCGGTCGCGGCATCTCCCTCCTGATCGGCTGCAACACCTTCCCCACCTGGAACGGCTACCCCGGCCTCTTCGCCTCGCTGGCCACCGGCAATCCTGTGCTGGTCAAGCCGCACCCCCGGGCCGTGCTCCCGCTCGCCCTCACCGTCCAGCTGGCCCGTGAGGTCCTGAGGGAGACGGGCTTCGACCCGAATCTGGTGGCGCTGGCCGCGGAACGGCCCGGCGAGGGCATCGCCAGGACGCTGGCGGTGCGCCCCGAAGTGAAGATCATCGACTACACCGGCTCCACCGGCTTCGGCGACTGGCTGGAGGTCAACGCCAGGCAGGCCCAGGTCTACACGGAGAAGGCCGGCGTCAACTCCATCGTCATCGACTCCACCGACGACTACCGGGGCATGCTCTCCAACCTGGCCTTCTCGCTCTCCCTCTACAGCGGCCAGATGTGCACCACCCCGCAGAACCTGCTCATCCCTCGGGACGGCGTGACGACCGACGCGGGCCCGAAGACGTACGAGGACGTGGTCACGGACGTTGCGGAGGCCGTGCGCGGGCTCCTCGGTGACGACGCCCGCGCCAACGGACTGCTCGGTGCGCTGGTCAACCCGGACGTGCGGGCGCGTCTGGAAGCGGCCGGGGAGCTGGGCGAGGTCGCCCTCTCCTCCCGTCAGGTCGCCAACGCCGACTTCCCTGACGCGGTGGTGCGGACGCCGGTGCTCGTAAAAGCTCGACGGCACCAAGCCGGACGACGGCGCGGCGTACCTCTCCGAGTGCTTCGGGCCGGTCTCGTTCGCCGTCGCCGTCCAATCGACGACAGCCGCGCTCGACCTGCTGCGCCGCACCATCCGCGAGAAGGGTGCGATGACAGTGGGGGCGTACACCACGTCCCCCGAGGTGGAGCGAGCGGTGGAGGACGTCTGCTTCGACGAGTCGGCACAGCTCTCGCTCAATCTCACCGGTGGTGTGTACGTCAACCAGACCGCGGCGTTCTCCGACTTCCACGGCTCGGGGGGCAACCCTGCGGCCAATGCGGCGCTGTGCGACGGAGCGTTCGTGTCCAACCGCTTCCGCGTGGTGGAGGTCCGCCGCCAGGCCTGACACGCTCCCCGCATGGCTCTGCCATCCTGTCGTGGCGGCAGGGCCATGCGCGCCGTCCGGCCGGGCAGCCGTCCCAAGGCGTTCCGCCGGTCACCTGTTCGAGGGGTCCGGGATGTCCGCGTACCGCTGCACCCAGGCGTGCATGGCGATGGCAGCCGCCGCACCCGCGTTGATCGAGCGGGTGGAGCCGAACTGCGCGATGGAGCACACCATCGTCGCGTGCTCGCGGGCTTCCTCCGTCAGCCCCGGCCCCTCCTGCCCGAACAGCAGGAGGCACCTGCGGGGCAGCTCGGTCCGTTCCAGGGGCACAGCACCGGGAAGATTGTCGATTCCGATGATCGGCAGCCCTGCAGCCGCCGCCCAGGCGGTCAGATCGGCGGTGTCCGGATGGTGGCGGACATGCTGATAGCGATCGGTGACCATCGCTCCACGCCGGTTCCACCGCCGTCGGCCCACGATGTGGATCTCCTTGGCGAGGAACGCGTTGGCCGTACGGACCACCGATCCGATGTTGAAGTCGTGGCCCCAGTTCTCCACCGCCACGTGGAAGTCGTGCCGGCGGAGGTCCAGGTCGGCGACGATGGCCTCCCGTGTCCAGTACCGGTAGGCGTCGCCCACGTTGCGCCGGTCGCCCTGGGCGAGCAGCTCGGCGTCGTACCGCTCCCCCTCGGGCCAGGGAAGCGGATGAGGGCCGACACCGATCGGGTTGCCGTACCCGTCGTCGTACTGGATCGGCTCCGCAGGGGGATCCGTCTCTCCGGGTCGATCGGTCTCCCCGGACGCGAGGGAGTCCGCCGATACGCGTGGTTCTTCTGCACTGCCGGTCTCGCTGGTCACCCGACGAGCGTATGGCCCCCGCCGTGACCGTGGGGCAGGGGCTCCTCCTCGCCGTCGGCCCGCCGCTGTCGCGGCAGCCGGACCTTGCTCCCGGCTCGGGACGACAGCCGGTCCCGGCCGGACGTCACCCTGCCGCCCAGCCACAGCAGGAAGGCCGTCGGAAGGAAGACCGCGTCCGCGGCGATCATCGCCATCGAGAAGAACGGCAGTCCGAGCAGGACGGCGATCCCGGCGTGTTCCCCGATCATGAGCACCAGAAGGACGTTCTTGACCCGCCGGTTGAACAGGGTGAACGGGAAGGCGACCTGCACGATGACCGTGGCGTACGTCAGCACCATGACCACCAGCGCGCTGGACGCGAAGAGACCGGACAGTTCGGGCCACGGCGTGAAGTAGTCCAGCTTGAGCGGATAGTAGAGGGCCGTACCGTCCTGCCAGCGGGACCCCTGGACCTTGTACCAGCCCGCGGTCGCGTAGATCAGGCACACCTCGGCCATGATCACGAGGAGACCGGCGTTGTGGGCGAGGTTGGCCAGGACGTCGAGCAGGGTCCGGAGCTCGGCCTCCGGTGCGTGGCGGCGCAGTACCCACCAGAGGCCGTTTCCCAGCCACAGCGCCCACAGCAGGGAGGGAAGCCACCAGGTGCCGCCGAGCCCTTCCGTGATCGTGGCCGGCACCAGCACGGAACCGGACGCGGCCCACAGGACCGGCCCCACGATGTCCCGCGCCGGGCGGTGTCCTGCCGAGTGCCGCTCGGCATCCCGTGCGGCACGCCTCGCGTCCAGCGACCAGACGCGGGCGCACCGCGTGAGCACCAGGTAGATCGCCATGAGGTGGATGACGTTGTCTCCGCCGTCTCCCATGAAGATGCTGCGGTTCTGCAGGGACAGCACCCCCACCAGGAACAGCACGGACGTGACGCGGGTCCGCCAGCCGACCGTCAGGAGCGCGGCTGAGACCAGTGTCAGTCCGTAGACGACCTCGAACCAGAGCGTGCTGTCCGACCACATGAGAACGGTGAAGGCGTCGTTGCTCTCGAGGAGCCGGCGCGCCATGTCCCAGCGCCACGGACTGTCGGGACCGTACAGCTCCCGGCGGTGCGGCAGCTCCCGCAACAGGAACAGCAGATACGTGGCAGAGACACCGATCCGTACGACGGCGCTCTGGTACGCGCCCAGCGGCATGGAGGTGACGAGCTGGATGGCGCGAGCCAGACGGCGGGCGGTACTCCGCACGCGGTACTCGGCGGACGTGCTCACTTCTCCTCCCCCGTCCCGGTCCGCTCCGCGTCCGCGCCGGCCTCGCCCGGCAGATCGGAGGGGGTCACGGTCCACCACGGGAGTGTCCGGTAGTTCGGCTTCGTGCCGATCTTCTCGTCGCTCCAGGCCGGAGCACCGACGGAGCGTACGGATGAGCGCACCTGGATCCGCTCGACCGTGCCCCCGTAGTCGTGCGCTGAGAGGCGGAGCATGACGATCCGGCGGATGTAGCGCTCGGAGAGGTCTCCGCGCAGGCCGGCGGGGCGGTTCTCGTCGTCGTGGGACCCGGCGTAGAAGTCCCAGGCCCGGCGCAGCTCGTTCTGGTGGATATGACTGGGGAGCGGGTTGCCGCGTATCGCCTTGCCGTCCTCGTGGGAGAGGCTCATCCAGCGGGTTGTGTTGCGGCCGTGGGCACCTGCCACCTCGGCGCGTACGTGCACGGCGACGTTCTGCTGCAGCGGGTTGGGAGCGAACAGCTTCCAGTTCTGCTCGAACTCCGGGTAGATCCAGTCACTGACGGCTTCACCGTGCTGTTTCGTCATCGTGTTCGACGGCGCGACGTGGAGGAAGACCATGGCGAGGTGTCCGCAGGCCGCCAGCCCCATCACGGACAGCGCCAGCGCGGCGACGATCTGGTAGGGAAGGGAGAGACCGGCTATGCCGCCGCCCTCGCGGCGCGGGGCTGCCTGCCGCCCGGCAGCCGTGCCGCCTGTCATCGGGTCCGGCCGGCGATTCGGTCCGGCCCCCGGTATCACCGCGGGTCCGGTCTCCGCATCCGCCCTCCGACCACCCTGCTCCGCGTGCGAACCCGTTCCCGCGGGCGCGCCGCCTGGATCGGGACCGTCTCGGCGCGGCACCTCCGGCCAGGCGGGCTTCTTCTCGTTGCCCGCACGCCCACCGTGGTCCGAATCCATCCCGCCCCGATCACCGTCGATCACCGCTCAGTTATCCACAGGGTTGACACCCTACGGGCCCTCGACTCACCATTGAAGTCAAGGAACCGAACGATCGGTCGGTAGGGAGCTCGGAATGGCGGCAGTGACTGCGGAGCAGACGACGCGCGGGACGGCAGACGCGGGAGCGCAGGAGGCGGCACGCGTCGCCGCCTTCGACGCCGCCGTCGCGGCGGATGACCGGATCGAGCCGCGGGACTGGATGCCCGACGCCTACCGCGCCACGCTGATCCGCCAGATGGCCCAGCACGCGCACTCGGAGATCATCGGAATGCAGCCCGAGGCCAACTGGATCACGCGCGCGCCCTCCCTGCGCCGCAAGGCGATCCTGATGGCGAAGGTGCAGGACGAGGCCGGCCACGGGCTGTACCTGTACAGCGCGGCCGAAACCTTGGGCACCAGTCGCGAGGAGTTGCTGGACAAGCTGCATGCCGGTCGGCAGCGATACTCCTCGATCTTCAACTACCCGACGCTGACGTGGGCCGACGTGGGAGCAATCGGCTGGCTCGTCGACGGAGCCGCCATCACCAACCAGGTACCGCTCTGCCGCTGCTCCTACGGCCCCTACGCCCGGGCGATGGTCCGCATCTGCAAGGAGGAGTCCTTCCACCAGCGTCAGGGGTACGAGCTGTTGCTCGCCCTGAGCCGGGGGACTCCGGCCCAGCACGAGATGGCACAGGACGCGGTGAATCGCTGGTGGTGGCCGTCACTCATGATGTTCGGCCCTCCCGACGACGCATCGGCACACTCGGAGCAGTCGATGGCCTGGAAGATCAAGCGCCACTCCAACGACGAGTTGCGCCGGCGCTTCGTCGACATCTGCGTGCCGCAGGCAGAAGCCCTGGGGCTCACCCTCCCGGACCCCGACATCCGGTGGAACGAGGAGCTCGGACAGCACGACTACGGAGCGATCGACTGGACGGAGTTCCAGCAGGTCCTCAAGGGCAACGGCCCCTGCAACGAGGAGCGGCTCGCTCAGCGCCGCCGGGCCCACGAAGAGGGTGCCTGGGTCCGGGCCGCCGCAACGGCATACGCAGACAGACACGCGGCACGACCCGGGACGTCCGAGGCGACCGCAGAGCCCGTGGAGGCGACCGCATGAGCAGCTCGACAGACTGGCCCCTGTGGGAGGTGTTCGTTCGCTCCCGCCGCGGCCTGTCCCACACCCACGCGGGCAGCCTGCACGCACCGGACGCCGAGATGGCCCTGCGCAACGCCCGTGATCTGTACACCCGCCGCTCGGAGGGCGTCTCCCTCTGGGTGGTGCCGTCGACGGCGATCACCGCCTCCTCCCCGGACGAGAAGGACTCCTTCTTCGAACCGGCCGGGGACAAGCCCTACCGCCACCCCACGTTCTACGAGATCCCGGAAGGGGTGAAGCACCTGTGACCGCGGCCCTCGCCCTCGGCGACGACGCGTTGGTGCTCTCCCACCGCCTGGGGGAGTGGGCGGGTCACGCCCCCGTCCTCGAAGAGGAAGTAGCTCTGGCCAACATCGCCCTGGACCTGCTGGGCCAAGCGCGGATGCTGCTCTCGTTCGTCGGCGATGAGGACGAGTTGGCCTTCCTCCGCGAGGAGCGGTCCTTCCGCAACGTCCAGTTGGTGGAGCAGCCCAACGGCGACTTCGCCCACACCATGGCACGCCAGCTGTACTTCTCGGTCTATCAGCACCTGCTGTACGAACAGCTGGCCGCCGGCGTCGGCGGGTTCGCCGACCTTGCGGCGAAGGCCGTCAAGGAGGTCGCCTACCACCGCGACCACGCCGAGCAGTGGGTTCTGCGGCTCGGAGACGGCACCGCCGAGAGCCACCGGCGTATGCAATCCGCCCTGGACGCCCTGTGGCGGTTCACCGGCGAGCTGTTCGAGCCTGTCGAGGGACTCGACGTCGACTGGGATGCGATCGAGTCCGGCTGGTCACGCGCCGTGGGGAACGTGGTGGAGAGGTCCACCCTGACCCTCCCGTCAGGCCCTCAGGCCGGCGCGTGGAGCGCGGGGGCCGGCCGGCAAGGGGTGCACACCGAGCCGTTCGGGCGGATGCTCGCCGAGATGCAGCATCTGCACCGCAGCCATCCGGGGGCGTCATGGTGACGCAGACACTGCTGGAAGCGGAGCTGCACCGTCTCGCGGGCTCGGTCCCCGACCCGGAGCTTCCGGTCCTCACCCTGGAGGAGCTGGGAGTGCTCCGCGGCGTACGGGTGGAGGGGCCCGGGCGGGTCACCGTTCAGCTGACACCGACCTACACGGGCTGTCCGGCCATCGAGGCCATGTCCGCCGACATCGAGCGGGTTCTCCACGCCCACGGTATGGCCGAGGTCTCCGTGGTCACCGTACTGGCCCCGGCCTGGTCGACGGACGACATCAGTGACGACGGGCGGCGCAAGCTGGCGGAGTTCGGCATAGCGCCACCGCGCCCACACAGCGGGCCGTCCGGACCCGTGCCGCTGGCGCTCTCGGTGCGATGCCCGCACTGCGGATCCACGGACACGGAGTTGCTGAGCCGGTTCTCCTCCACGGCCTGCAAAGCGTTGCGCCGATGCGTGGACTGCCGTGAACCGTTCGACCACTTCAAGGAGTTGTAGATGTTCCACTCGCTCCGGGTCAGCTCCATCGAACGGATCACGGACGACGCCGTGGCAGTCACCTTCGCCGTACCGCCCGCGCTGCACGACACCTTCCGCCACCTCCCGGGCCAGCACCTGAATGTGCGTTACAGCGCCGGCGGAGAGGAGATCCGCAGGTCCTACTCGATCTGTGCCGCCGCGACCGAGCAGCCGGACCCACCGGCGCTGCGGGTGGGCATCCGCATGGTCGACGGTGGTGCGTTCTCCACGTACGCCCTCAAAGAACTCGCGGTCGGCGACCAAGTCGAGGCCATGCCCCCGACGGGGCGCTTCGTCCTCAGACCCCGCCCCGGCCACTTCGCGGCCATCGTCGGAGGCAGCGGAATCACACCGGTTCTGTCGATCGCTTCGACGTTGCTGGCCCGCGAACCGGAAGCGCGGTTCTGCCTGATCCGCAGCGACCGGACAGCGGCCTCCACGATGTTCCTCGACGAGGTGGCCGACCTCAAGGACCGCTACCCGGACCGCTTCCAGCTGGTGACCGCCCTGTCCAGGGAGGAGCAGGCCGCCGGGCTTCCCTCGGGTCGGCTCGACCGCGAGCGGCTGAGCGGGCTGCTGCCCGCGTTGGTGTCCGTTCCCGATGTGCGGGGCTGGTTCTTGTGCGGCCCACTCGGCCTGGTCAGGGAGGCTGAAGGTGCCCTGCGAACGATAGGTGTGGACCGCGCCCTCATCCACCAGGAGATCTTCCACGTAGCCGATGAGAAGACGTCCACCCCGGCGGTCGGCCGGATGGCCACCCCGGCCGAGAGCACCCTCACCGCGACGCTGGACGGCCGCTCCGGCAGCTGGCCGGTCCAGGACGGCGAGTCGCTCCTGGACACGGTCCTGCGGAGCCGCTCGGACGCCCCGTACGCCTGCAAGGGCGGTGTCTGCGGGACGTGCAGGGCACTCCTGGTCAAGGGCGAGGTGCGCATGGACCGCAATTTCGCCTTGGAGCCCGAGGAGACCGGCGCGGGCTTCGTGCTCGCCTGCCAGTCGCACCCCGTTACTCCGGAGGTGGAGATCGACTTCGACCGCTGAGTTCCGTGCCCGCCTCCCGGGACGCAGCTCTTCTCCGGCGACTTGGCCGCGGACAGACCCGCGCCAGCGCCCACGCCCGATCGGCGTGCGACGAAGCGCCGCGCACGAGCCACAGGGCCAGGGACGGCGTGGGCACTGGCCGGAGGCAAGGTGGCCCTCCAGGAAGCGCGGGCAGGGCGAAGGCGGGGCAGGGGCGCGGGCAGCCGAGCGCCCTGGCCCAGGGTGAAGGCACAACAGGTGCAGGCGCAGTGGAGCGGGTGCAGCGCAGTGCGGGCGCAGGCGCGGTGCAGCGCAGTGCGGGCGCAGGCACAGTGGAGCGGGTGCAAGCCAGAGGCAGCAGAGTTTCACGCACGGGTCGAAGCACGCAGGGCGGAACCGGCCAAGGGGCGGGCCCGGCCAAGGTTGGTATGAGAGCCAGGAGGGCGCCCACGGGCCGGAGATGGTGCTGCGGCAGCAGGACACCCGGAGCCGGGACTGCGGCAGGCCACGCGGGTGCGGTGCCGCGACAAGTCCGACCTGCGGTCGGTGCCGCGGCGGACCGATCGAGACTCAGCGAACCGAGAAGTACCAGCGCTGAAAGCAACACGGAGGGCACCGCTCAAGCCGGCCGACCGATACTAGCGCTCCCGCGCTCCCGCGGGCCGCATGGTGGCAGCGGTGCGGCGGCCGACCGGTACCGGCGCCACGGCGCGCCCGCCGCCCCGGGGACCGTGACGGCGCCGAGCCGACAAGGCGGAAGGGTCCTGCACGGAAGGGTCCTGCACAGAAGGGCGCTGCGCGGACGGGCGCCCCGGTGCTCGCCCGTGCAGGGCATCCCCGGCCACCGAACTCCTGCCCCGACCTAGCCCCGACCCGCCCCCATCCCTCCGCGTCCCCTGACAGCCCCCATCGGCCGCCGAGCGAGCGTCAGAGCACGAAGGCCGGGTCCCCGCTGTCCGTGACCATCGGGCGCCCTGCTCCGTCCCAGGCCAGCATTCCGCCCTCGATGTTCACCGCGTCGATGCCCTGCTGCACCAGGTACTGGGTGACCTGGGCGGAGCGGCCGCCGACCCGGCACATCACGTGGACACGCCGACCGTCCTCAGCCGCCTCGGTCAGCTCACCGAAGCGGCCGACGAAGTCGCTCATGGGGATGTGCAGCGCTCCGTCGACGTGTCCGGCCGCCCATTCGTCGTTCTCCCGGACGTCCAGTACGAAGCCGTCCGACGGCACCGCCGCGACATCCACCGAGGGCAGCGGAGCGAAATTCATGAGTCATGCCTTCTCTCGTACGTAACGCGCCAGGGTCACGGAAACGCTACTGCACCAGCTCCGTCAGCTCGGCCTCGCGCTGAGCGACGTCGGCCAGGAGCTTTTCCGCGATGTCGTCGAGCAGCCCGTCGGGATCGTCCGGTGCCATGCGCAGCATGGAGCCGATAGCGCTGTCCTCCAGCTCGCGGGCGAGGACGGTGAGGAGTTCCTTACGCCGGCTCAGCCACTCCAGCCGGGCGTAGAGCTCATCGCTCTCACCCAACTGGAACTCCGGGGCGACCGGCCCGGCAGCCCACTCCGCGGCCAGTTCCTGCAGCAGCGCGACGTCCCCCCGGCCGTAGGCCGCGTTCACCCGTGCGATGAACCCGTCACGCCGGGTTCGCTCAGCCTCGTCCGGTGCCAGGTCCGGGTGGGACATGCGCACCAGTTCCCTGTAGAGCTTGCGCGCCTCCTCACTGGGCCTGACGCGCTTCGGCGGCCGGACAGGCTGCTCGGTGAGCATGGCGGCGGCCTCCGGTGACAGCCCGTCGGAGTCCATCCAGTCGTGGAAGAGTTCCTCGACCCCCGGCATCGGCATGACGATGGCCCGGGCCTCATCGGCCCTGCGCCGGTCCTCCGGATCGCCGGTCTTCGCGGCCCGCGCCTCCGCGATCTGCGCGTCGAGCTCGTCCAGACGGGCGTACATGGGGCCGAGCTTCTGGTGGTGCAGCCGTGAGAAGTTCTCGACCTCGACGCGGAAGGTCTCCACCGCGATCTCGAACTCGATCAGGGCCTGCTCGGCCACCCTGACTGCCTTCGCGAGACGCTCCTCGGGCCGGGGGGACGTCGCGCCCGCCGAGCTGCCGTCGGCCCCGCCACCGGCCGCTCCGCCCGGGACGGCCCGCGGTTCGCCGTCCGGGCCGCCCGCCAGGTCAGCCTGGGACGCACCTGACGCGTGCTGCGGCTCGGTCGCCCGGTGGTGTTCCTGCGGGTCTTCGTCGTTCCGGGTGGTCGGCACCCCGGCGGCTTCGTGGCTCACCCGTCCAGCGTATGGCCACGAACGGCACCGCGGGGACGCCCGGCGGCGGCAAGATCCGCTACACGCCGACCTCTGCGGCTATTCGGCCGTTCCGAACCGCCCGCGCGAGTTCCGCGTGATCCGCTTCGGTCCGATCCGCGTACGTCACCGCGAAATCGGCCACAGCGTCGTCCAGCTCGGTGTTCTTCCCGCAGTAGCCCGCGAGCAGTCTCGGGTCGGCGCTGTGCGCGTGTGCCCGGGCCAGCAGCGCACCGGTCATCCGCCCGTAGTCGTCCACCTGGTCCGCCGCGAGCGCGGCCGGATCCACGCTTCCCTTGCGGTTCCTGAACTGGCGCACCTGGAAGGGGCGGCCCTCGACGTCGGCCCAACCGAGCAGTATGTCGCTGACGACCTGCATCCGCTTCTGCCCGAGCACGACCCGGTGCCCTTCGTGCGCCACCTCCGGCACCTCGAAACCCACCCGGGGCAGGTAAGGGGAGAGGGCGGAGGGGCGGGCCTCCTTCACCTGGAGGACCAGTGGCTCACCACGGTGGTCGAGGAGCAGCACGACGTAGGAGCGTGTGCCCACGCTGCCCGTCCCGACCACGCGGAAGGCCACGTCGTGGATCGCGTAGCGGGCCAGCAGCGGGGTGCGGTCCTCCGAGAGTGTCGCGAGGTAGCCCTCCATGCCTGCCGCGACCGCTGCGGCCTCAGCGTCCTTCACCCGGCGCAGCACGGGCAGCGCGTCGACGAAGCGGCGCCCGCCGTCCTCGCACTCCTCCGTGGAGCGGGCGGCGAAGCGGGCGCTCGTGTTGCTGCGGGCCTTGGCCGACACCCGTTCCAGGGTGCCCAGCAGGTCCCGCGCGTCCGCGTGCGACACCAGTTCCTCATCCGCGATGGCGTTCCACGCGTCGAGAGCGGGCAGCCCGGCCAGCAGGCGCATCGTGCGGCGGTAGGCACCCACCGTGTCGTACGCACCCCGGCGGCAGGTGTCCTCGTCGGCGCCCGCCTCCCGCCCGGCGAGGACGAGCGAGGTGGCAAGCCGCTTGAGGTCCCACTCCCACGGGCCGAACACCGTTTCGTCGAAGTCGTTGAGGTCGATGACCAGGTTGCCCCGGGCGTCGCCGTACAGGCCGAAGTTGGCCGCGTGCGCGTCTCCGCAGAGCTGGGCGCCGATGCCCGTGACCGGTGTGCCCGTGAGGTCGTGGGCCATCAGCCCTGCCGAACCGCGCAGAAAGGCGAACGGCGTGGCGGCCATGCGTCCCACGCGGATGGGAGTCAGGCCGGGCACGCGGCCCTTGTTGGACTCCTCGACCGCCTGGACCGCGTCGGGCCGGCCCGCCGGGGCGACGAAGGTGCTGTGCGCGGTGCGCGGCACCTGGCGTCTCAGCGCCTTCCCCACCGCCTTCGGCGATGACCCCCGGTCTTCCGCCGATCGCCCCCCGGCAGGCGCACGTTGCGCGAACCCGGGCACGACCGGTATGCGTGCCCCCACCGCCGGTCCTCGTCCCGGCGCCGTCGCCTCGGCCTCACGCATGGAACGCCGCCTCCCCCGCCCTTGCCGCTGTCCTGTCCGAACATCAACTGCGCATGACCGTACAGCGGCGCCACGACGGGCGTCTCCCCCTGTGGATGACGGTTTCCCCACCTGCGGAGAGAGGCTCTTGGTGAGTGACGCCGACGACGCGCGACCGGCGCCACGCGCGAAATCCAGGGCCGGCCCCCACCGGCCCCCACCGACCCCCACCGGCGCCCACCGGCATGTGGTGGGTCGGTCGGCAGGCCCTCACCGGCCCTCCCCGGCCTGTGACGGACCGGCCACCCGGCGGGAATGCCGGCGGCTCAGACGCCGACCGCCTCCTCCATCTCCTCCTCGGCCCCCGCTCCCGCGGCCGGGAGCGCCGCCTCCCGCGAGCGCTCGGCAGCCGCACGGCGCCTCGTCGACTCGGCCAGTCCGGCGACCGAGAGGATCACCAGTCCCGCCAGGAACCACAGCGCCAGGACGAGCACGTGGCCCCCCAGCCCGTGACCGCCGAAGTACACGTGGCTGCGTACCCCTTCGACGAAACCCGCACCGTTCCAGAAGGCGTGGAGGGAACCGAAGAGACCGGGCTGGAGCTCGGGGCGGAAGATGCCGCCGGAACTCGTGAAGTTGAGCATGACGAAGAGGACCATCACGCCGAGCGTGGTCCAGCGCTTCAGGAACGTGTGGAGCCCGACCCCGATCAGGAGGATGCCCGCCGAGTAGAGCCAGGCCATCGCCCAGAGCCCGCCGAGGCCGTGGTCAACGAGGCCGAACATCGGCCCGGCGAACACCGCGCCGACGGCGCTAACCACGAGTGAGGCTCCGAGCGCGAGCGCGGCCCTGATCCGCAGCGCCAGTACCGCCCCCGCTCCACCGATCACCGCGACCGACGCGTACGAGCCGATGCTCACCGCGACCAGCAGGAAGAAGATGCCCTGGCCCGTCGGATCACCCTCGGCCGTCGGCGCCACGTCCGTCACTTCGAGGGGGGAGTCCTGTCCGGCGGCGACCTCGGTGAAGACCTTCTGGACCACCGTCGCGCTGGTGTCGGACGAGGCGGTCGCGACCAGGAGTTCAGGGCTGTCGCCCGGGAGGTAGGCCCCGAAGGCCCGCTCGGTCATCAGGTGGTTCACCGCAGTGTCGCGGTCGGCCACCGTACGCACGCTCAGCGCACCGTCGCCCTTGTCCTGCAAGGTCTGCGCGAGCACCTGGGTACCGGCTCCCGAGCCGACGACATCCACCCGCAGGTCATGCGGTTGCGGGGCGTGGAAGGCGCCCAGGTAGGCGAGGCCCATGCCGATGCACATCAGGAGCGGGGTGACCAGATGGCTGAGTACATGACGCAGCGCGCCGGCAGTGGAGCCCGGGGCATCGCTCGGACCTGTGGACATGGGGCCGCTCCAAGTAGTTGGCTTTTACAACTCCTGCTTTCGTTGTACTCTACAACTGAAATCCGAGAAAGGTGAAGTCGTGGCAAGCACCCCCCGGGAACGCGAGGAGTCGCTGGAGGTCATCCAGCGGGAGCTCACGGCGTTCGCACGACGCGCGCGCGCAGCGGCGGCTCGACTGCATCCCGATCTGCCCCTGGTCTCGTACACGCTGCTCGCCCACATAGACCGCAGCCAAGGGTGTCGGGCGGCCGACCTCGCCGCGCACTACATGCTGGACAAGTCGACGGTGAGCCGGCAGATCAGCGCACTGGAGAAGCTGGGCCTGGTCGAGCGGCATCCCGACCCGAACGATCACCGCATCCAGGTGCTGCGCCCCACCGCAGCCGGCATCACGACCCTCGCCTCCACCCAGGCCAGCCGTCGCGCGGCATACCGGGAGCGGCTCGGCGACTGGACGGCCGACGATCTCGCACAGTTCGCGGAGTACCTGCTTCGCTACAACGAAGCAGGTGAGGACGCGGGACGTTTCACGTGAAACGGGCCCCCCGACCCTCCGTACACCGTTGCGTGCTTCATCACATCGACCGGCCACTCCGCTGCGCACCAGCACCAGCACCAGCACCCGCGCCCGCGCCCGCCCGCACCCCACCACTCGGCCACGACCACCGACCACCGGGCCACCAGGCCACCGGGCCACCGGGCCACCGATCACGGTCATAGCCGCCGCTCACTCGGCCACCGGCTTCAGCTCAGCACCGCACGCTTCTCACCGTGACCCACCGAAAGCCCGCCGAAAGCCCGCCCGAAAGCCCGCCGCCCCTTCCGCGCTCCGCACCCCGCCCGCAGCCGGCCCCGCGACACCACGAGGCACTATGAGGCACCACGGCAGGCGGCAGCCCCTAGGCCCCAGGCTGCAGCCGGCAAGGCACCCGGCACCAGCGCGCGGACTCCCCGAGGGCAGCAGGCGCCCAAGCGCCGGGCGAGCCATGCGTCTTCCCGCTCCGGCGGCACAGCCGGGCACAACGAAGAACCCCCGCCTCGGATCTCTCCGAGGCGGGGGTTCCGTCGAACCAACCCGACAGTCGCAAGCGACTGCCCGTTGTGCGCGAGGGGGGATTTGAACCCCCACGTCCCTAAGGACACTGGCACCTGAAGCCAGCGCGTCTGCCGTTCCGCCACTCGCGCATGAGTGGTGTTTTCAGACTCTCCCACCGTGTGGTGCGAGCGCCTGGCGACATCCGGAAGATTAGCACGCTGGACAGGGAGGATTCACATCCGTTGTTTCGCCCTACCCACGACGGGCATCGGGAACCCGAAGACGCCGCCCCCACTCCTCCGGAGAGCACGCGGAGTGCGGGACACTGTCGGGAGGGCACCTCTACGATCCGTGTGAGAGGTGACACTCATCCACTGTGCAGACAAGGGGAACCAGCCGATTTCCCGACGCGTGGATACGATCAGTAAGCAGTACAGGGATGACGACACCGGAGGAGGTGCCCCATGGGAGTCATGAAGCGTTTCGAGCAGCGTCTCGAAGGTCTGGTCAACGGCACCTTCGCCAAGGTCTTCAAGTCCGAGGTGCAGCCCGTCGAGATCGCCGGTGCGCTCCAGCGCGAGTGCGACAACAACGCGACGATCTGGAACCGCGAGCGGACCGTCGTACCCAACGACTTCATCGTCGAACTGAGCACGCCCGACTACGAGCGGCTCAGCCCGTACTCGGGCCAGCTCGGCGACGAGCTCTCCGGCCTCGTCCGGGACTACGCCAAGCAGCAGCGGTACACCTTCATGGGCCCCATCAAGGTCCACCTGGAGAAGGCGGACGACCTCGACACGGGGGCACAACGTAAGCTGTACCGGTGCTGATTCGCGGCAATGTGGGGCGATACGTCCCCCGGCGCCCCGCCCGTTGTGCGCCGACCGCACTCGGGAAGACGAGCGGCGTGTCCGAAAAGGGATGTTTTGGGTCAGCAGTGTAGAACGGGAGATATGACGGCAATGATGGGAAGTCTCCAGTCCCGACGTGGTGTCGCCGTCCCCGCGTCGGGCGGTACACGGTGACCCGCACCCCCCGGACGCGCACCGACGCCGCCACCGGCACGCTCGACAAGGCCGCCGGCGAGAACTTCCCCGTGGCGCCCTTCTTCCTGCCCCGCGCCTGGCGTGACGACCTGATGGCGGTCTACGGATTCGCCCGCCTCGTCGACGACATCGGCGACGGCGACCTCGCCCCCGGCGGTGCCGACGCCCGCCACCTCGGCCTGGAGTCCGGACAGACCGAGGACCGGCCGGCGATGCTGGACGCCCTGGAGGCAGACCTCCACCGCGTCTTCGGCGTACGGGGCGAAGGCCCGCGGCACCCCCTGATGCGTGCCCTGCGCCCCACCGTGCGGCGCTGCGCGCTCACCCCCGAGCCCTTCCTCGGCCTCATCGAGGCCAACCGCCAGGACCAGAAGGTCCGCCGCTACGCGACCTACGAGGAGCTCCTGGGCTACTGCGAGCTCTCCGCCAACCCCGTGGGCCGGCTCGTCCTGCAGATCACCGGAACGGCCAGTCCCGAGCGGATCCGCCGCTCCGACGCCGTCTGCACCGCGCTGCAGGTCGTCGAGCACCTCCAGGACGTGGCCGAGGACCTCGGGCGCGACCGGATCTACCTGCCCGCCGCGGACATGGCCCGCTTCCACGTCGGCGAACCGGACCTGGCCGCACCGTCGGCAGGCGCCTCCGTGCGCGCCCTGATCGCCTTCGAGGCCCAGCGCGCCCACGACCTGCTCGACGAGGGCATCCCCCTGGTGGGCAGCGTCCACGGCCGGCTCCGCCTGCTCCTCGCCGGCTTCGTCGGCGGAGGGCGGGCCGCCCTCACGGCCGTCTCGGCGGCCGGATTCGACGTACTGCCCGGACCACCCGGGCCCACCGCGCCCAGTCTGCTGCGTGCCGTGGGGACCGTCCTGCGAAGAGCGCACAGAGAGGGGTGAGCCGGACCGTGGAGGGACAGACGACGTACATGTCGGCACCGGTACAGGCCGCGTACAGCTACTGCGAGGCCGTCACCGGACAGCAGGCCAGGAACTTCGCGTACGGCATCAGACTCCTGCCGTACGAGAAGCGGCAGGCGATGTCGGCCCTGTACGCCTTCTCCCGTCGGGTCGACGACATCGGCGACGGCGAGCTGGACCCGGCGACCAAACACACCCGGCTGCGGAGCACCCGCGAACTGCTCGACCGCATCCGGGAGGGCGCGGTCGACGAGGACGACACCGATCCGGTGGCCGTCGCGCTCAGCGACGCCGCGCGCCGGTTCCCGCTGCCGCTGGGCGGCCTGGACGAGCTGATCGACGGCGTGCTGATGGACGTGCGCGGCGAACACTACGAGACCTGGGACGACCTCAGGGCCTACTGCCGGTGCGTCGCCGGGGCGATCGGGCGGCTCAGCCTCGGCGTCTTCGGCACCGCGCCGGGCGCCCCCGGCGCCGACCGGGCCGCGGAGTACGCCGACACCCTCGGCCTCGCGCTCCAGCTCACCAACATCCTGCGTGACGTCCGCGAGGACGCGGGCAACGGGCGTACGTACCTGCCCGCCGACGACCTCGCTAAGTTCGGCTGCGCCGCCGGATTCAGCCGGGCGGCCCCGCCGCCCGGCTCCGACTTCGCCGGGCTGGTGCACTTCGAGGTGCGGCGCGCCCGCGCGCTGTTCGCCGAGGGCTACCGGCTGCTGCCCATGCTGGACCGGCGCAGCGGTGCCTGCGTGGCCGCCATGGCCGGCATCTACCGCCGGCTCCTGGACCGCATCGAACGCGATCCCGAGGCGGTCCTGCGCGGCAGGGTCTCGCTGCCCGGCCACGAGAAGGCGTACGTTGCCGTACGCGGCCTGTCGGGACTCGACGCGCGGTACATCTCACGCCGGACGGCCAGGGGGCGGATCCGATGACGCGTCACCACCGCTACGGGCGCGGGCGGCGGGCAACCCCCCGCCCGCGCGCCGCGTCCCTGACTGCGACACGACGGCGAGAGGGGAACCCATGACCGGCCGGCACCCGCACGACCCCCACCGCGCGGTCGTCGTCGGCGGCGGCCTCGCCGGAGTCACGACCGCGCTGCGCCTGGCCGACGCCGGGGTCGGCGTGACCCTGCTCGAAGGCCGGCCCCGGCTGGGCGGACTGGCCTTCTCCTTCCGGCGGGGGGACCTGACCGTCGACAACGGCCAGCACGTCTACCTGCGCTGCTGCACCGGCTACCGCTGGTTCCTCGACCGCGTCGAGGGCGCCCACCTCGCGCCGCTGCAGGACCGCCTCGACGTGCCCGTCCTCGACGTCGCCCGGCCCGCCGGACCGAGGCTGGGACGGCTGCGCCGTACGGGCCTGCCCGTACCGCTGCACCTCGCGGGCGGGCTCGCCGCCTACCCGCACCTCTCGCTCGCCGAGAAGGCGGGCGTCGCCCGGGCCGCGCTGGCCCTGGGCCGCCTCGACCCCGCCGACCCCGCCCTCGACGGGATCGACTTCGCCACCTGGCTGCGCGGGCACGGGCAGTCGCAGCGCACCGTCGAGGCGCTGTGGGACCTCGTCGGCGTCGCCACCCTCAACGCCACGGCGCCGCACGCCTCCATGGCACTCGCCGCCATGGTCTTCAAGACCGGCCTGCTCTCCGAACCCGGCGCCGCCGACATCGGATGGGCCGCGGTCCCGCTCGGCGACCTGCACGACACCCTTGCCCGCAAGGCCCTGGAAACGGCGGGCGTACGCGTCCACCTGCGCACGCGAGCGGGCTCGATCACCCGCGCCGACGACGGCCGATGGGCCGTCGACACCGGGAGCGAGCGCATCGAGGCGGACACCGTCGTCCTCGCCGTCCCGCAGGGCGAGACCCACCGGCTGCTGCCCGAAGGGGCGCTCGACGATCCCGACCGCCTGCTCGCCATCGCCGACGCGCCCATCCTCAACGTGCACGTCGTCTACGACCGCAAGGTCCTGCGCAGGCCGTTCTTCGCCGCTCTCGGCTCACCCGTCCAGTGGGTCTTCGACCGCACCGGTCCCTCCGGTCTGCGGGGCGCCGGGCAGTACCTCGCGGTGTCCCAGTCGGCGGCGCACGACGAGATCGACCTGCCCGTCGCCGAACTGCGCGGCCGCTACCTCCCCGAGCTGGAACGGCTCCTCCCGGCCGCGCGCGGCGCCGGGATCCGCGACTTCTTCGTGACCCGCGA
>NZ_JBEXWB010000002.1:0-34537 GCF_040629645.1 Streptomyces sp. NPDC005899
CCCTTGTCCGGGGCGCTCACCTGCCCCCGTTTCCCTGTGGTGGGGGGGCCCCGCCCGGGGCGGGGGCCCCCCCGGGTCCCTCCGCGCCCCCCACGGGGCGGGAATGGGCCGGGCGGAACTTCACCCTGTCCGGGTGGGGCTCACCCGCAGACGATCATCACCGTCCTGGCAGACATCACTGGAACTCCATGAGGTACTCATGCTCGCGCGCTTCCTGACATCCGCCCGACGCCTTTTCACGGGCGCCCTCACCCTCATCGCCACCGCAGCCGCCGTGCTGGTGGCGGTGCCGCCCGCGCACGCCGACCCGACCGGCACGTTCACCCCCGGCACGTCCTGGACCGACACCTCGGGCAGGGCCCTGCAGATGCACGGCCTCGGCATCGTCAAGGTCGGTCCCGCCTGGTACGCCTTCGGGGAGAACAAGATCGGCAGGGATTCGTCCGACACGAGCTTCCAGTCCATCGACTGCTACCGCTCCACGGATCTGTCCCACTGGTCCTATCAGGGTGCCGCTCTGAAACGGCAGGCCGGCGGCGACCTGGGCCCGGGCCGCATCGTGGAGCGCCCCAAGGTCATCTACAACGCGTCCACCTCGACGTATGTGATGTACCTGCACATCGACAGCCCCTCGTACGGTGAGGCGAAGGCGGGTATCGCCACCAGCAGGACACCGTGCGGCACCTACGACTACCGGGGCAGTTCCCAGCCGCTGGGCCGCCAGAGCAAGGACCTCGGCCTGTTCCAGGACTCCGACGGATCCGGGTACCTGATGCGTCGGGACCCCTCCACCGGCCTGCGCATCGAACGGCTCTCCGACGACTACCTCTCGGTCGAGAGTACGGTCACGGTCTTCGCCGACGTCGAATCGCCCGCGATGGTCAACACCGGCGGTCGCTACTACCTGCTCGCGTCGAACCTGACGGGCTGGCGAACCAACGACAACGTCTACGCGACCGCCACCTCGCTCTCCGGGCCTTGGTCCTCATTCCGTACCTTCGCGCCCCCGGGCAGCAAGACCTACGACTCGCAAACAGCCAACATCATCCCGGTGCAGGGCACTTCGGCCACCACGTACATCTACGCGGGCGACCGCTGGAACACCAGTGATCTTGGCTCGTCCCCCATGGTGTGGCTGCCCCTGACCATCAGCGGGACCACCGTGGCAGTCGGCTGGCAGAACTCCTGGACTCTCGATGTGGGCGCCGGGACCTGGACGGGAACGTCCAATCCCTCCGGGACCCGCCGCCTCACCAGCGCGGCAAGCGGGCTTCTGATGGACGTCAGCGGCGCCGACAGCAACGACGGAGCGGGTGTCATCCAGTGGCCGGCCACCGGGGGCGCCAACCAACGGTGGACGCTCCACCAGGTCCGCGGGAACGTCTACACCCTGGTCGACGGCGGCAGCGGAAAGTGCCTGGAGATCCCCGGACGGTCAGCTGCACAAGGTACCCGCCTGGACGTGTGGACCTGCAACAACGGCACCAACCAACAGTGGGTGCTACAAGCCGCCGGCGCGTACACCTCCTCCTCGAACGCCTCGTACACCCTGGTCAACCTCAGCAGTGGATGGGTGGTCGACGTGCCCAAGGAGTCCACCACACCCGGCACGGCCCTCCAGCAGTGGGCCGCCACAGGCGGCACGAATCAGATCTGGACCCTGGGCTGACCTGGGCGGACAGGGTCGGTGGAAGCTGACAGGCCGGCCGCTTCCCGGCTCCGGGTCACCGATCCGGAGCGGGGAGCGGCTCCGCACACGATCTGACGAATGCGCGTACCGATCCGGAGAGTTCGTCGGGGCGACTGAGCCTCATCACCTCCACATCTGCCGCCATGCCCCGCAGGGGTCGGTAGATGAGTTCCGGCAGTGCGATGCGCTCCGCAGCGGCCGGAACCAGAGCCACACCGACGCCGGCGGAGGCGAGCGCAAGGGCGCCAAGGGTGCTGGTCACGAGATGGACGTGGGTCCCGTGCTCCGCCCGGGCGGCCCCCAATCGGTCGAGCACGCTCTGGTCACCCATGTCGGTTGCGTACACGATGAGGTTCTCTCCCTCCAGGTCCCCTGGGGTGACCGAGGCCGCGGAGGCGAGTACGTGGTCGGGGCGGACGGCGACCGAGAGGTTCGTCCGGGCTCCGCGCGTCACCGCAAGGCCGTCCGTGTCATGGAGACCGTTGTCGGGGCTGTACCCGACGTCGAGTGTGCCGTCCTGGAGGCCTTGAACCTGTGCGGAGGGCGGGAGCTCGGTCAGATGAAGCTCGACCGCGGGGTGAGCTCGGTGAAAGCGCCGCAGGTCCCCGGAGAGGATGCCTTCCAGCACCGCGACCCCGGAGAAGCCGATCCGTACTGCCCCGGTCTCACCTCTGACCGACTGCCGGGCGACGTCCAGGGCTCGGTCGGCCTGCGCCAGTGCACGCCGTGCCTCGAGCAGCAGCAGGTCTCCCGCTTCTGTCAGCTCGACCCGGCGGCTGGTACGGACGAAGACAGGGCCCCCCACCTCGCGTTCGAGTGCCTTCACCTGTGTGCTGAGCGTCGACTGGGTGACGTGCAGCCGTGCGGCAGCACGGCCGAAGTGGCACTCCTCGGCCACAGCCACGAAATAGCGCAGGTGACGTAGTTCCACGCGGACCTCCAATCGTTCTCAGCGAACAATAGATCAGATCTATCAATTGGCCCTATCAATGAAACGGCCGGAGACTGGGGATATGCCGATAACGACAACACTCCAGGACCGCCAGGACATCGCAGACCTCATGACAGGCTGGATCCACCGAGACCTGGGCCGATGGGACAGGCTCCGGGCGCTGTTCCACCCGGGAGCGCAGATCGAGATCACCTGGTTCGAGGGGGCGGCCTCGGACTTCGTCGACGCGTCAGCGCGGATGGCCTCCACGGACCTGCGCACCAAGCACCTCATCACCTCTCCCGCAGTGACGTTCTCTGCGGACGGCTCCCGCGCCGTCAGCGAGACCAACGCGGTCATCATCGCCGAGAACAGCAGCCTCGATCTGGGGTGCAACGGCCACAACCGTTTCATCGACCGGATCGAGCGCCGGAACGGCGTATGGCGCATCGTCGACCGCAAGAGCGTGTACGACTTCGCCACCTTCACCTTTCCTTCCGGAATCAGGGACATCGACCCCGAGGTGGTGGCCAGGTATCCGCGCGAGTACGGGGCACTTGCCTACGTGCTCGACTTGAGCGGGTTTCCCGTTCTGCGCACCTTCGCCACCAAGGGAAGCGAACTGGAAGGCGCCATCAAGAAGTCCGCGTTCGCCTGGCTCGGTGAGGAGGACCAGGGATGACAGCCGCCTTCGAGCCGTCAGGAACGGGAAGCAGCATGAAGCTGATCACCATCGAGGAGCACACCCTCGACACCGCGGTGGCGCGGGCATCCGCCGGGCGAGCAGCGGAGGTGAGCCCGCACTTCGCGACGGCGTACTCACCGGCCGGCGGACTCCCCTACTCCCCCACCCCCGAGGAGCTGGAAGATCTCGACCAGGGGCGCATCGCCGACATGGACGCCCACGGCGTCGACGTACAGGTACTGTCCAACCTCACCACACAGTTCCTTCCGGCCGACGTGGCGCCCGAACTGGTAAGAGGGGTCAATGACCGACTGGCGGCCGCCTGCGGCCGTCACCCCGGCCGTTTCGCCGCGTTCGCATCCCTGCCCACGACCGCCGCGGACCAAGCGCCGGCCGAGCTCAAGCGTGCCGTCGAGGAACTCGGACACGTCGGTACGCTCATTCACGGCCGTACGGATGACGAATTCCTGTCCGCCGAGCGGTTCGACCCCATCCTGCGGACGGCCGCGGAACTGCGGGTCCCGATCTATCTGCACCCCGCTCCGCCCACACGCGGAACCAGCGCGGTCAACTACGAGTCGGGCCTCGATCCCGTGGTCGCCACACGATTCGCCACTGCCGGATGGGGGTGGCACAACGAATCGGGCATTCGCTTCCTGCACCTCGTGCTCAGCGGAGCCCTGGACCGCTATCCGGACCTGCAGTTCGTCCTCGGTCATTGGGGCGAGATGATCCCCTGGTTCCTGGACCGTCTCGACGAGGCACTGCCCCAGCGCGCGACGGGGCTCGACCGGACCATCGGTGACTACGTGCGCCAGAACGTCTGGTACACCCCCAGCGGCATGTTCACCACACCTCACCTGCGCTTCTGCACCGAAGTCCTGGGCACCGACCGGATGATCTACTCGGCCGACTACCCCTTCGTGGGCAACGCGGGTGCCCGCGCCTTCCTGGAGAACTGCGAACTGTCCCCCGACGCCAAGCTCGGCATCGCGTACCGCAACGCCGAACGACTGCTCGGAATCTGACCGGACACCATGACGACCGGGTCGGGCACGACTGCCTTGACCAGGAGCCCACGGGACCTGGTCCGGATGCCCGATCTCCTGGTCAGACAGACGGCCCGTCATCGATCGAGCCGAGAATCGACTGCAGTTGGCGCAAGGAGTCTGAAAGGGTCGCGGCCGGCACCGCGGACAGCGTGCGCTGGAGCGCAGCCGTCGCCGCGGAGGTCGCCGCCTGCGCGCTGGTTACTCCTGCGGGTGTCAGCTGGACGCCATGGCTTCGACCGTCCGAAGGATCAGGGACGCGGGAGATGAGGCCACGCGCATCGAGCCGGCGCAGGACATTGCTCAAGCCACCGGTGGTCAGGAGCAGACGCGCCGCGAGCTCCTTTGGCCGCAGCCGGTAGGGGCTGCCGGCCGAACGCAACGCTCCGAGCACATCGAGTTCGGCAGGGGTAAGGCTCTGCGCTGCCAGAGTGGGGGCGATGGCTTGCTCCAGGAGGCCCTGCAAGCGCACCACGTGTTGGGAGAACGTCAGCGCCAGGCGTTCGTCCCCGGAACGGTTCGTGCTGTCGGCGGTCATGGCGCAACTGTATACGATTACACTTTCCCGATACCTTTCGAAAAAGCTATTAATCAAGGAGTTCCTCATGGCGGCTGTGACAGAAATCGACGGCGTTCGCGTCTTCACGGGTGACGGACTGACTGAGCCGCGGCGCGTATTCATCGAGGGCGCGGGCATCGTGGCCGGCGGGACACCCGCCTCCGTCGTCGACGGTACGGGCAAGGTGCTGCTGCCGGGCCTGATCGACTCACACATGCACGTACTCGGGCGAGGAGACCTGGAGGATCTGGCGAAGTCCGGTGTCACCACGGGGATGGACATGGCGGCTTGGCCCCTTTCCTTCGTCACCGAGATGCGCGAGCAGGCAGGCGTCGCCCAGGTCTTCAGCGCGACGACCCCGGCAGTCGGTCCGGGAGGAAACCACGCCAAGATGCCCGGATTCCCCCAGGACGGCGTCGTCACGACACCGCAGGAGGCACGCAGGTTCGTCGAGCACCGAGTCGCGGACGGCGCCGACTACATCAAGATCGTCACGGAGGCCGCACCGCCCGAGGGGATGGATCAGGTGACCGTGAACGCGATCGTGGACGTGGCTCATGAACACGGCCTTCTCGTGGTGGCGCATTCGATCACAACGGGTGCGTTCCACGTCGCGGTCGAAGCCGGTGTCGACATCAGCACTCACACACCCTTGGACGCAGTTCTCGACGACGACACCGTTCAGCGTATGCGGGACACCGGAATGGTGTCCTCGCCCACGCTGACGATGATGCGGGGAATCGCCGCGACCCGGGCTGCGGCAGGGCTCAGGTACGAGTACGCCCGTGACACGGTGACCAAGTTCCATGAGGCCGGCATCCGGCTCCTGGTCGGCACGGACGCGAACTCCGCGCCTGGCGTCCCGTTCGCTCCCGAGCACGGCACATCCCTGCACGATGAGCTGGGACTCATCGTCGACGCCGGCCTCACCCCCGTCGAAGCGCTCCGTGGAGCCACCACTCTCACGGCACAGACGTTCGGTCTCGACGACCGCGGCATGATCGAACCCGGCAGGCGCGCTGACCTGCTTCTCGTCGACGGCGACCCGACCACGGACATCACCGCGACCCGTGACATCGTCGGTGTCTGGATCGCCGGGGAGCGCATCCGGTGAGAAGAAGCCTGAATGGATGCCCTCCGTACGGGCGAACAAGCAGAACGGACACGACGGACACAGCATGAGTGATGCAAGCAGGGATGAAGCAGTGGCTCGCGCGAGCAAGGGGCCGTCACCCAGGCTCCGTACCCTGCTCGACACCATCCCGGCGTACGTACCCGGCAAGTCTGCTGCATCCACCGGCGGACCGAGCTGGAAGCTGTCCTCCAACGAGAACCCGTACCCGCCGCTCCCCGGCGTGCTGGAGGCCCTGGCCGCTGCAGCAGGGCAGATGCACCGCTACCCGGACATCCACTGCACCGAGCTCACGGGCCGGCTTGCGGAACACCTCGCCGTACCGGCCTCCCATATCGCCCTGGGCACCGGCTCCAGCGGGCTTCTGCAGCAGTTGATGCAGATCAGCGTCGACCCGGGTGATGAAGTCGTCTACGCATGGCGCTCTTTCGAGTCCTACCCGATCGTCACCCGCCTGTTCGGGGGACGCGCCGTGGAGGTGCCCCTCACCGGCGACGAGGCCCACGACCTCGACGCCATGGCACGGGCGGTCACCGAGCGCACACGCCTGGTGTTCGTGTGCACGCCCAACAATCCCACAGGCAGGGCGCTGCGCCGGGATGTCCTGGAGCCCTTCCTGGATGACCTACCGGCCGATGTGGTGATCGTCCTGGACGAGGCGTACGTGGAGTTCAACACCGACCCCTGCCGCGCGGACGGCTTGGAGGTCTACCGGAACCGGCCGAATGTCGTGACCCTGCGCACCTTCTCGAAGGCCTACGGCCTGGCAGGATTGCGGATCGGCTACGCGGTGGCACACCCGCGGGTGGCCGATGCTCTGCTCAGGACGGCCGTGCCCTTCGGTGTCTCCACCACCGCACAGAGCGCCGCGATCGCGTCTCTCGACCGGCACAGCGAGCTGATGGAACGAGTCGATGAACTGGTCACCGAACGGGGGCGCGTCCGGGAGGCATTGCTGGAGCAGGGCTGGACGCCGCCGGACAGCGAGGCCAACTTCGTCTGGCTTCGTCTTGGTCAGCAGACCACCGATTTCGCCGAACACTGCCGTGCCGCCGGCGTGGCCGTTCGACCGTACGGCCACGATGGCGTGAGGGTGACCATCGGCGAACGCCACGCGAACGACGCCGTATTGACGGCAGCCAGTGCCTTCCGTCGGGAGTTCCTCGCCGGATGAACCGACTGGAGCCCCGAGGCGAGGGAGCCATCAGAAGTCCTGGAGCCGCAGTGACGGACCCCTTGCAATGGCGGTCGGGGGCTTCGGGCCGTGAGGGGCCGTCCTCGATGGGAACCCGTACAGCTCGTCATCGGGGAACACGACACTCACATCGAGGTCTGGGAAGGGGCCGAGCAGCCAGGCAGCCGCATGGATCGCTTGGGCGAGCTGCGCGAGAACTGGGAGCGACACGGCATCGCCACACAACTGGACATCTTTCCTGGCGCGGGACACAGCGACCTCGCAGTCATCCCGACCGCGCTCTCTTTTCTGGCCGAACAGATCGAATCGTCGGCAGGCCGACCGCACACGTCAGCGGCTCCGCAGTGTTGACGAGAAGAACCCCCGATTCCGTGAGGAGCAGCAGGTCGAAGCTGCTGCCGGACGCAGCGGCATACCCGTTGGCAGAGAGACCAACCCATGGCCTTCCGCCGGACCGGGTGGGGGCTCCTCGACGACATACTCACGGCGACGTTCCAGTCGCCCCTGCAGTACCACCCGCATCGCCAGGCTCGGCCATACCATATGCTCCACCTCACCTGCTCAAACCGAGGTGGGCAAGGGTTCAGTGACTGAGAGGCTGGAAGGCGTCAATCTCTCGCTGAACGAATTTCTTGAAACTCGTCGGCTCACGGCCGAGCAGCCACGTGAGCACATTGGGATTACCGATGAAATCATGACTGCTGTAGCGTTTGCTGATCGCTCGCGCCGCGCTGGTGTGATAGGGAAAGCGGATTTCGTGCTCCGCACCCAGGGATGCCGCCGTGAATTCGTCGGCATCGATTCGCTCGGCAGCCACCTTGCGCCCCAGCACCTCGGATATGACCGCCGCTATGTCGTGTGCCGTGTAGCGACCGGGCGCGACCAGTTCATAGGTCGCTCCTGCGTGGCGATCGCTGTCGACCAGGACGGCAGCGGCCACCTCGGACACATCGCTCAGATCGACCATCGACTGGTATCGGTCCAGCGCCCACGAGAGACGGAAACGGCCCTGCTCGACAGCGGGCTTGAGCCTGTGTCGCAACATGTAGTTGGCAGGCTGGAGAATCGTGAACTCCATCCCGGACGAGAGCAGATGTTCCTCGAGATCACGCTTGACCTCGTGCTGGGTGAGGTCGGTGAGAATCGCATGGAGTACCGAGCTGAGGACGAAGTGCTTCACCCCGGCTTCCCGCGCCGCATCAATGGCGGCAAACCCCATCTCTCGCTCCTCGGGGTGAAGAGTCGGCCCGACGTAATAGACCTTGTCCACCCCGTGCATGGCGAGTGCCAGCACCGCGGAATCGGCGATGTCACCGACAACGACATCGGTCACGCCGGCAGAGCGAAGAGACTGGGCCGATCCTTCGGAGCGTACGCACGCACGGAGCGCCTGGCCGGCTTCCAGAAGTCGTGGAATCAGATGTTTGCCTTGATTGCCGTTGGCCGCGGTGACCAGTATCACGAAATCATCCCCTTGCACGCATTGGCTTGCCGACCCGCTCCAGGAACTCGACGCCGCGGGCTCTGTCCCCGGCGGCGATCCGGGCCCTGACGCCATCCTCAGGCGACTGCGAACTAAATGTCAACATTCCGAGAAAGGTAATGCACAACAGCACACTCCTTCCGGGCAGCCCACTCGCCCAGCCATCTCGCAGCATAGGCACATTGAGGTGCCACGACTACCGCCCGACCCCCTCGGACACGTCACCCGATGGCTAGACAAGCACGTGCGACGCACCCAGAGACGGGTAAAGTGTTGACAGGTTTGCAAGGGCTGCAGCCCGGTCCCGTCTGCGGACGGGACCGGCCCCTCCAGGATCAGCTGGTCTTCACGGGGAGCTGCAGATAGGAAGCGCGCTCTCCCCCGGTGTGGATGACGTGCTGTCCGCTGTTGGCGGGGGTGTACTCGCGGTTTCCGGGCATCATCGTGCCCAGGAGCGAGCGGCTGCTGATGACGAATCGGAGCTGCTCGCCCGCGTAGAAGGTGAGTCCCACCGGGAGCAGGTCGATCTCGACCTCGACGACATCGCCGGGGGAGAGCTTCTCGACCCGGTCGAAGCTGTGAGCGGGGACGTCCTCGGTGGAGAGCGCCTTGTCCAGGTGTCGCATCGAGACGCGCAGACGTCCGTCCGAGCCCTTGTACCGCAGGATCGAGGCGCCCCGCTCGGTGACGTCCTGGATCTGTGCGCCCTGATTGGGAACGGTGAACTGCTGCAGCGGCGTGCCGTAGGCGTCGAGCTTCTGGACGAGGACGAACAGATCCATGTCGTCGGACCCCTGCGCCTCGACCCAGAGGTGGGCCTTCGGGTAGCCGACCAGAACGGTCTCCTGGTCGAAGCGTGTCACGAACGACACCGTGTCGGGGTTGGCCCCCGCGGTGTAGCCCGCCGTCGCCTCGGCGGCGGGCGCCGCCGTCCCCAGCGTCCGGGAACGGCCGTCGAGGTAGTATTTCGCCTGCGTGACGCCCGCCGGCGGGAACTCGTCCGCCGGGACGTTCACCTGGTCGCCGCCTTCGAGGTCCAGGAGGGAGTAGCGCACGCGGGGCGTCTGCTCCCATCCGTTGTCCTCACCCTTGAGGAAGCGGTCGAAGAACCGGCGCAGGTCCTCCGTGTTCGTCTCGTCGTAGTAGTCGGGCCATTCCTGGCTGTTGTGGATCCGCAGCCACTTGTCCGTGGAGGCGATGCGGCGCCAGGCGCGGAAAGTGCCTGCGGTGTGCAGCGTGTTGGAGTAACTGGCGACGACGTAGGCAGGCACGGTGATGCGGTCGAACTGCGGAATCTTGTTCTCCCACAGGTCGTCCATCAACGGGTGGCGCTCGGCCTCCGTGACGATGTCCTCCCTCTGACCCTTGCCCCAGTAGCTGTTGTTCTGGAGCTGCTCGGCGAACCCGGTGTCCGGCATGCCGCCGCGCATCACCAGGTCGCGGTAGACGTCGCTCACGCCTTCCCACGGGTTGATGGCCGCCAGGTGAGGAGGCTGCTCCGCCGCGGTGAACCACTGCGAGACCGCGAGGTACGACGTTCCGCTCATGGCGACCTTGCCGGTGCACCAGTCCTGGACGCCCAGCCACTCGACCAGGTCGTAGCAGTCACGGCCTTCCTGTCGGTCCCATACGACGCTGTCGCCCTCGGAGTCCACCACGCCCCGGATGTCCGGGTTACAGATCGCGTAGCCCTGCGCGCACCAGTACGCCGGGTCCGGCCCCTCGAACTTCGCGAGGCCCGAGACGATCTTGTTGTCCAGCCCGACCATGCCGAAGATGCCCATCACGCTGGCGGACGTGCCCTGCCCCTTGCCGTACGGGCTCCACGCCACGATGACCGGCACCTTCTCCGATCCGGCGGGGCGGAACACGTCGACGTGGATCGTGACACCGTCGCGCAGGGTGACCGGCACGTCCTTCTCGAAGACGATGTCGACGGGCAGCGGCTTGAACGGCGGGGCGATCTGGAAACCCGCCTCCAAGGTTCGGGTTCCGGGCTCGAAACCGCTCAGGATCCCGTATCGGGGGCCCGGCTCCAGGGGCCGGGACGGCGTGAATACCTTCTGGTCCTCACTCATGGGGAGCTCCTCGCATCTACTTCATCCGCTGGTCAGGCTCTGGCCATTTGAGCGTACGTCCGCGACACCTATAACTCAACCTGTGTTGAGTTTCGTGTCGGGGAGGTACTTTTGGGACCATGACCGCTGATACGACTCCCGTAACCGCCGCACGCCGAGGCCGCCGGCCGGGGACGAACACCACCCGGCAGGCGGTCCTCGACGCGGCTCGCACCCGATTCGCGACCGACGGCTTCACCGGAACCACGATCCGACGGGTAGCAGCCGATGCGGGCGTTGACGCGTCGTTGGTGATGCAGTTCTTCCGCTCGAAGGACGAGCTCTTCGCTGCTGTCATGTCCGTTCCCGCGGACGCGTTGACGCGCTTCAGCGCGGCCTTCGAGGGGACCGACGACCTGCTCGGCGAACGCGTAGTCCGCGCCTTCATCGAGGTGTGGGAAGTCGACGCCCGGACTTCGGAGCCGCTCATGGCGATGCTCCGCGGCGCGATCGTCAACGAGCAGGCGAACAAGCAGCTACGCGAGTTCCTCCAGGAACGCCTGCTCGTCGACGCTATCGCGTCACGCGCAGTCGATGGCGCGACGCTCCGGGCGGGCATCGTGTCGTCGATGCTCGTCGGGCTCATGGTGGGTCGAGGGATCGTTGGTGTCCCGACGCTCACGGGAGCGGAGCGTGAGACGCTGGTCGCGCTGGTCGGACCCGCCGTACAGAGTGTGCTGGTTCCGACACCACCGGCCACCGACGGCAAGGAGTAGGGCGATGGCGGCGATCGACGGTCGCATCTACGTCGAAGGACACCCCACCACCTGCCCGCCCGACCTGCACGACGCCGCCGACGAACTGGAGCGGTCTGGAGGCGTGGCCTGGATCGGACTGATGGACCCCAGTCCGGATGATCTCAAGACCGCCGCTGTCCGGTTCGGTCTGCACCCACTGGCCGTCGAAGACGCACACAAGGGACATCAGCGCGCGAAGCTCGAGCGATACGGCGACACCATGTTCGTCGTACTGCGGCCCGCTTCGTACGACGACCGAAAGGAGCGCGTGGGCTTCGGCGAGGTCCACCTGTTCGTCGGCCCTCAGTTCGTCATCACCGTCCGGCACGGCACCGTGCCGGACCTGTCAGTGGCCCGCGACGCCCTCGAGGCCGAGCCGCAGTTCCTCAGTACAGGACCCGAAGCGATGCTTACGGCGTTTCTCGACATCGTCGTCGACGGCTACGCGCCCGTGGTCGCAGGGCTGGTGAACGACATCGACGAGGTCGAGGACAGTCTCTTCGGGGAGGGGAACGCCGATCCCGCACTCTCGAAGCGGATCTACCGGCTGCTCGCACAGGTGATCGCACTGCAGCGCGCGATCGGTCCGCTGCCGGACATGGTCCAGGGCCTGCTCGGTGGCGCCGGCAGGTATGGCACCGGTGACGAGGTGCAGAACCGGCTGCGCAACGTGCTCGACCACACCATCCGGGTGACGGAACGGGTCGACGGGTCCAGGTCCCTGCTGGAGAACGCGCTGACCGTCCACTCTACGCTGGTGACGGTGGAGCAGAACGAGGCCATGCGGCGCATGTCGAGCGCGAGCCTCGCCCAGGGCGAGGAGAGCCGCCGCCTGGCTGAGGAGACCATCGAGCAGGGCGAGCAGGTGAAGAAGATCTCCTCGTGGGCGGCGATCCTGTTCACCCCGACACTGGTCGCCTCCATCTACGGCATGAACTTCGACCACATGCCGGAGCTCCACTGGGTGGCGGGGTACCCGTTCGCCGTCGCGCTCATGATCGGCTTCGGTGTCGGGCTCTGGGGCGTCTTCAAATGGCGCCGTTGGCTTTGAGTGACAGTGCCGGCCGACGCGTCATGCCCCGCGTTCCCGTGCGCGCGGGGCCGGTCCGTCGTCGCCAGGGCTGGAAGGCTTACAGCTCTGATGCGGAGAAGAGCGTACGCCGGTCACCAACAGCCGCTCAGCCGTGGGTGGCGCCCCTGCGGTCGGGGGTGAGCAGGTAGGCAATCGCCATGTCGCTGAGTTCGTCGGCATAGCGGCGCCTGGCCGTCTCGCCCGTGACGGGGTCGGGGCGCACCGAGTTGTGGAAGCAGGCGCCCAGCACGGCGCGGGCCGCGGTGTCCAACGCCTCCTGCGGGTGGGAGCGCTGGATCTGCCTGGTATAGGGGGCCGCCGCTTCGAGCAGGAGGCGGTGGATCTCGGTGATGGTGTGGGCCCCGCGGTCGATGGTCTTGTTCCTCCCGGCGCGCAGCAGGGCGGGGAAGAGACTGTTGCTGTCGGCGAAGGATTCCAGCAGGGCGTGCGCGTAGGCGTCCATGACGCCGGAGAGTGAGGGCTCGGCCACGCGCAGCCGCTCGGCCATGTACTCCTCGCGGCGTTCCAGCATCCGCTCGGTCAGGGCGGTGATCAGCTGTTCCTTGTCTTCGAAGCGGCGGTAGATCGTGCCGACGGAGACGCCGGCGCGCTCTGCGACGCCGGTCATCGTCATCTCCTCCAGGCCGGATGAGGCGGCAATCTCCTCAGCGGCCTTCAGGACGCGAGCCAGTGTCGCGGCGCTGCGTGCTTGCTGGGGCTGCCGGTAGCTCAGCGGGCGGTCGGGCTCCTCAGTCATGTCCAGCATCGTAGTGGGGTCTCGGCGGGGTTCTTTTGACAAGTGGTCCACACCTCTGGGTATCCTCGTTACGTGAATGCGGATTCGCATTCACATATTACGTGGAGGTTCGACCATGACCGACAACCAGATCTCACCGCCCGTGACGGTGACCCTCGAGTCCGGACCCACCGGTGGGAGCATCGACGACTTCGAGCTGTTCTACGCCCGCCGCGCCGTGGACCGCTTCCGGACGCTCCTGGGCCGCCAGGGTCTGCTCGACCTCCTCGCCGCGGACATCGAGGAGGGCAACGCCTTCCTGCGCGAGAGCGCCCGCACCTCCGACGGCCGCTTCAAGGGGGGAACGACCGTGCTCGCAACGAAGGGCCTCACCTCGGGTGCGTTCCTGGCCTGGATGGACAAGGCGTTCGCCGGCGACGAGCGCGCGCTTCTCGCGTCGCACCCCGAGCACTACGTGATGGGCACCGATGAGATCGGCGCGCGCGTGGTGGAGAACATCGGCCCCTACGTCTCCTCCTTCTACATGGGTGGCTGGGGATCGGACGCAGTGGCCTGGGCCGCGGACGCGGACGAGCTTCTCCCCGAGTCCGAGTTTCCTCGCAAGATGTCCTCGAACCTGTTCCTGGCGGACGGCACGGTGGTCGGGCGGGCGCTGATCCAGTTCGGTGACACCACTGACGGCTTCACGGCGAACCTGACCGTCTACTTCCCCGTCTCCTGCCCGGACGAGGTCCTGGACCACCATCTGCGGCACTACGCCGTCGAGTTCAGGAACTGGATCGTCGCCGCCGCGGCTGCCCAGGCCTGAGGCTTCGGCCCGACATCTGGTCGGCAGCCGCGAGGCTGCCGACCTCATGAGCGGGTGCCGAGCCCGACAGGCCGGCCCCTCCCGGTGGGAATTGATCTTGGGCTTGGAAGGCCGCCTGGACTCGGCATCGCGCCTTCATCTCACGGTCGTACGACCGGATGTTCTCGGTGAATGCCCGAACAGCGTGCCGATGAGGGCGGCCCGGACCGTGCTTCAGCGTACGGGGACTCGGGTGCGGCCTCGCCGCCGTCTCCACCGCACCACCCCGGACAGAGCTCCGCCCTCTCCGCGCACTGCAGGAAGCACAGAAGGACTCAACGATGCCCAAGCACTCCACGCCGCCCGGCACGAAACGCAAGCTGGTCCTGGTCGTCCTCGGCCTGGCAGCCCTGATCACCACGATGCTGTGCGCGTTCGCGCTGCCCTCGCTCCACAGTGGCCCGCACCATGTCCCCATCGGCATCAGCGGGGCGCAGTCGACCGTGGGCGACCTCCGGCAGCACATCGACGAGGGCGCGTGGGACGTCCGCGTCTACGAGACGCCGGCGGACATCCGGTCCGCGGTCGAGAGCCGCGATATAGCCGGTGGGATCGCCGTCACCGAGCAGAGCGTCGACGTGTACACCGCCACCGCCGGCGCCCCTTCCGCGACCGGCGTCGTGACGGCGCTCGGTGAGACCGTCGCCGCACAGCACACCAAGGAGGCATCCGTTCACGACCTGGTGCCCTTCACCGAGGATGATCCCCGGGGCACAGGGCTGACCTCTGCGCTCATGCCCATGATCTTCGGCGGCATCTTCCCCGCCCTGATACTCAGCAGCTTCTTCCCGGGCCACCGTGGACTGCGCACCCGCATCGCAGGGGCTCTGCTCTTCTCCGTGGTGGCGGGCGCGGTCGTCGCCGCCGTCCTCCGGTTCGCCACACACTCGATCGAGGGCGACTACGGGATGTCCGCCCTCGGAGTCATCCTCGGCATGGCCGCCATGTCCACCACCCTCCTGGGGCTCCAAGCCCGGTTCGGGATGGCGGGGTTCGCCTTCGGCAGCGCTCTGATGATGCTCCTGGGCAACCCCCTCTCAGGTATCGCCACGGGCCCCCACTGGCTCCCCGACGGCTGGGCCACGCTGGGCCAACTACTCCCCCCGGGCGCCGCCGGCAGCCTCCTGCGCACCAATGGCTTCTTCGACAGCGCAGGTGCCGGCCTTCCGACCCTCACCCTCGCCGTCTGGGTCGCTTTCGGTATCGCCCTCGCCTTCCTGGCAGACCGGCGTGGCAGGCGCCCGGCCTCCCCTCAGCCCGAGACCGCCCCCACGGCCGCCATTGCCTGAAGTGCAGGCCGGGCGCTGCTCCCGCGAGGCGACACGGACCCGCTTGTCGCGCTCGAGGTCAGCGCTCGCACGATGGCCGTCGTAAGGACGAATGCCGGTCCACGGTGTGGACGGTGTGCAGGTGAGCGAAGAACACGAGCCCGGACGCCGGCCGCCGCCGGTCGGGCGCGGGCAGCGGATCAAAGCCACCCGCCTTCGACCGCGAGGCATACAAGCAGCGCATTACCGTTGAGCGGTGCATCAACCGCCTCAAGCAGTGGCGCGGCATCACGGCCCGTCACGGGAGGACAGCCACGATCGACCTGGCTGGACTCCACGTCACAGGCATCGCCTCCAGTCCGCACGGCGATCCGGACCAAAGCCCCTGGCAGCGTAGCCAGGTGACCTTCGGACGACGGCTTACGCCTCCTCTTCGACCCAGCTCATGAGCTTGCGGAGCTCCTTGCCGGTGGTCTCCAGCAGGGACTCGCTGTCGGCCTTCTTGTACTCGTTGTACTTGGGCAGACCGTTGTGGTACTCGGCCATCCACGCCTTGGCGAAGGTGCCGTCCTGGATCTCGGCCAGGACCTTCTTCATCCCGGCCTTGGTGGCGTCCGTGATGATGCGCGGGCCGGTGACGTAGTCGCCCCACTCGGCGGTCTCCGAGATGGACCAGCGCATCTTCTCCAGGCCGCCCTCGTACATGAGGTCGACGATGAGCTTCAGCTCGTGGAAGCACTCGAAGTACGCGATCTCCGGCTGGAACCCGGCGTCGGTCAGCGTCTCGAAACCGGCCTTGACCAGGGCGGCTGTACCCCCGGCAAGGACGGCCTGCTCACCGAACAGGTCGGTCTCGGTCTCCTCGGTGAACGTCGTCCTGATGACGCCGGCGCGCGTACCGCCGATGCCCTTCGCGTACGAGAGGACCAGCGGGAAGGCGTCCCCCGTGGCGTCCTGCTCGACGGCGACCAGACACGGGACGCCTCGGCCTTCCTCGTACTGGCGGCGGACCAGGTGGCCCGGGCCCTTCGGGGCGACCATGCAGACGTCGACGTCGGCCGGCGGCCTGATGAAGTCGAAGCGGATGTTCAGGCCGTGGCCGAAGAACAGCGCGTCGCCGTCCTTGAGGTTGTCCTTGACGGACTCCTCGTAGACCTGGGCCTGGATCGGGTCCGGGACGAGGATCATGATGACGTCGGCCTCGGCCGCGGCCTCGGACGGGGTCACCACGCGCAGGCCCTGCTCCTCGGCCTTGGCCTTGGACTTCGAACCCTCGTGCAGACCGACACGGACGTCGACACCCGAGTCACGCAGCGACAGCGCGTGGGCGTGCCCCTGGCTGCCGTAACCGAGGACCGCGACCTTACGGCCCTGGATGATGGACAGGTCGGCATCGTCGTCGTAGAACAGCTCGGCCACTGGGTCTTCTCCTTGGTGTGCAGGTGTTGCGTCCCACCGCATGCCGGCGAGCGGAAAGAAAGGGGGATCCGAGGCGCACTCGAAGCCACCCCTGGTTGATTGTCCCGAAGTCACGGGGCCTGGCAGGGCGAAACGAACGGATCGCCCCGCCAGGCCCGTATCGCCTCTTCGGCCCCAGGGGGATGTGCCGTCGTGCCACAACGTGTGGGTGACGGGCCCGGGACGCGAGGCCCGAGCCCGCCACACGGTCAGCTGCGAGCCTCCGCGGCAGCGACGATCCAGTTCCTGAACTCCACGGCGAAGTGCCGGAGGTGGTGCTCCAGGACGTCCCGCGGGCAGGACGTGGGCAGGTAGACGGTGAGACTCGAGGTGAAGCCCTCGTCCGTCTCGCCGAACTGGATCAGAACCCGCCCGACGACCGTACCGTCGGAGAGGAAGAGGTTCGTGGCCTTCTTGTACGGGAAATCGGCCTGCGGGAGCAGCTCGTCCGCGTCCTCCGCCCAGGCCATCGCTTCCGCTGCCCAGTCCCCGAGGTAGAAGGAGCAGATGTGGGGGCCGACGTTCTCCACCACGTGGACCGAGCCGTTCGCCTGGCCGACCATCACGTAATGCTCCGGCTGTGCCGAGAGGAGCACCTCCTCGTCGGCGAACGCCTTGTCCATCCAGGCCACGAACTCACCCGCCCCGAGGCCCTTCGTCGAGAGCACCGTCGTGCCCCCGGCGAAGCTGCCGCCCGAGGCCTGGGCGCTTTCCCGCAGGAAGGCGTTGCCTTCGTCGATGTCCGCGGCCAACAGGTCGAGCAGGCCCTGCCGGCCCAGCCGCGCACGGAAGCGGCCCAGCGCTCGGCGTGCGTAGAACAGCTCGAAGTCGTCGATGTTCCCAGCGCCGGTCGGCCCTGAAACGAGTGTCACGTCTGCTGGTGCCGAAGTAGGGCTGTCAGTCATTCTCAGAACCTCACTGGGATGCGAACGTGGACTCACATTCGCAATAGTAGAAGTGCGCGCTCGATTCCTGTCAAGGATTCGGACGCGGTGATGGGGTCGATACGACTTGCGCGTCGCAATGGAGGCACCGCCCTCGGCACCTGCTTCCACCACCCGATCCGCCAGGACCGCCCCACCGACGAGGCGGCCCGGCGCCGGTGCGCGGACGACCTCCGCGACATGGCGATCGCCTGGCTCCTGACGTCCGGCCGTCGCCGAGCCGACCGGACCCAGGCGCCGGCGAAGCCGGGACAGGGCACCAGGACCGCCGCCCTCGGCTTCGGTCGGCAGGTACGGCGGCCGGCTCGGGCCCGCGCGCCGGTCTCCTACTTGGCCTGGATGGCCTTGAGGAAGCCGACCCTCCCTGCCTCGCTGTGCTCGCGCAGCACGTTCGTCTTCATGTCAGGGTGGTGCTCGGCGTTCGGCTCGGGCACCGAGGGATTGCCGGTCCACGACATCAGCCGGCAGACGCGGTGCCGGATGCGCCATCCCTCGTCGGTGCGGATGAGTTCGTCGTCGTACCAGCCGGTTCCCTGCCAGGTCGGACCGCCCTCGGCGCCTTCGCGCACGAGAAGCCAGTTGCCGTAGCTGAAGGCGTAGGCCTTGTCGCCGTCGACGTGCACCAGATGGCCCATCATCGTGTGCTGATGGCCGGTCAGGCTCTCGTGGAACTCCGCGAAGGAGCGCTTGAAGGTGGCGAGGCCGGTCCATGCGTTCCCGGCAGGGCCGAATTCCGCCGTCACATCCTCCGCGAAGACGCGGTCGAACAGGTCCCATTGGTGGGCGTCGAGTGCGAGACCGTAGAGGTTCAGGACCTCGATGATCGCGGCCTTGTCGTGTTCAGCCATGCTTGCGCTCCTCGTCGTCTGTAAGCGAATGCCGGCCGAGACCGCCGCCCGCCGCACAATGGTTTCATCGCGTCACCTCCGGGCCGGCAGCTCGCGAGGAGGCCGGTCGAACCGGCCTCGCGGCACAGGGAAGCAACAGCGAAGGGGATCGCACCTCGCCGACCGGACGCACACTCCTCAGCTCGGCGTCCGCACTGACCGGCGGGTGCCATCACACTGACCGGGCGGTGGGTGATGTCACTCTCGGCTCGTCCACCTCGGCCGCCCGGCACCCGGGCTGCACCTTTCCCGCACAGCGGCCCAGGGCCGGAGCGAGTAGCGGAGATGGGGACCATCATCAGGAGCTACGACAGGCCTGTCAACACTTTGCGCCGGACCGAACGGTCAGCGCCCCCCGGTGAACAACAGGAGGGTCATCGGCACACACGAGCTTCGCCCGGCGCCCACCCAGCCGTGAGCACGCATGAGAAGGAGAGAAGCAGGCGACCCGGCGGGCCGGACGCCACCGCACCTCATTCGCACGCGATGAACAGGGCCTGATCAACAGTAGAAAAATGTTGACACTCTGTCGTACCTTCTCCTACGGTTCCGGTGGTGGGCCCTACGACAGAACCGACCTCGTGATCCAGGCCGAGGGTGGCGCAGACGCACCCTGAGACACCACCATGCGCGCCCCATCGCGACGAGTCCGACCGTAGCCGTACGACCGCCCTGGTTCAGGTGGCCACGCGGAGCACCTCCACGACACGGTCTGCGCCGCGGGAGCGCCCCGACCGGCAGCCCATAGCTCCGGTCGTGACCTCGCGACACCGGGCTCCGATCACACCCGGCGTCGCAGACCCCGGCCTTCCATCCACAGGAACGAAGCACAGGAGATGACCACGATGGTTGCGACCCACAACACGTCCGAGGCATTGGCGTCGATCCTCACCAAGGTCCGCGCGCTGGGACCCACCTTGCGTAAGCGTGCGCTCGACGCCGAGCGCGCCGGCCGCCATTCGGACGAGACCATCGCCGACCTGGACGCCACCGGTGCCTTCGACATCGGCAGCCCTGCTGAGTTCGGCGGCTACGAATTGACCGTCCGGGAGCAGCTCGACGTCATCTCCGAGGTCTCGAAGTGGGACGGCTCATGCGGATGGAGCGTGTGGGTGGGAGCCTCCACGAACTGGATTCCCGCCGGTTCGGGTGCACGCGTCGTCGAGGAGGTCTACGGATCCGAGTGGGTGGGACCGAGGGTCGCCGGCTCGAGCCACTTCCCGGCCTCCAAAGGGCGCGCACAGCGGGTCGAGGGCGGCTGGGTGATCACCGGCGGCCCCTGGACGTTCGGAAGCGACTCCCTCTGGGCGCCCTTCACCAATCTCGGCTGCATCGCTGACGAAGGCGACGGCCCCTACCTCCTGGCCGTTCAGGTTCCGCGCGACGAGCTGCGCTCCCTCGACGACTGGCAGGTCGCCGGAATGCGCGCCACCGGAAGCGTCTCTCTCACCCTCGTGGGCGACGAACTCTTCGTGCCCGATCATCGCTGTGTCGACTTCCGTCACATCGCGGGCGGGACGATCGACAACGGCCTCAAGGGCTCCCTGTGGAAGGCGCCCTCACTCGGCTGGGCCTTCAGTCTGATGGCGGGGATGTCCATCGGCCTCGCGCACGGCGCGCTGGAGAGGTTCCTCGAGCGCTCCGCCGGCCGGCCGATCCGCGGCACCACGTACAAGAACCAGCTGGAAGCGCCCTCCACGCACCTGATGCTCGCCGAGGTGCATTCCAAGATCCAGTCCGCGACCCTGTCGGCTCGTGCCAATGCTGAGGAGACCGACCGGCTCGGTGCGCTCGCTGCAGCGGGGACACCCGCCGATCCGGAGTACATGCAGATGTTCAGTGCCCGGGTCCTCATCGAGACGGCGTACGCGGCCAAATGGTGTGCGGAGGCGATCGAGCTCATCCAGAGGAACTCCGGCTCGACCGCGATCATGGAGAGCGAGCCGATCCAGCGTGCCTGGCGCGACGCACGCGTGATCACGCTGCACGGCGCCCTCAACCTCGAGGCTCTCTCCGAGAACTACGGCAGGCTGATGGCCGGGGTCCAGCCCCACAAGTTCGCGGGGATCACGACCCTCGACCGCTTCGCCCCGGTCGCGCCCGGCAAAGCCTGAGCGGAGGGGGCCGGCTCCTCGCCGCGTCGGACCGGCCCTCATCCTGACAGTTCCTGCTCGGCCCAGATGGTCTTGCCTGTCAGTCCGTACCTGCTCCCCCAGCGGCGGCTGAGCTGGGCCACCAGGAACAGCCCGCGACCGCCCTCGTCGGTGGTGCGGGCGCGGCGCATGCGGGGCTGGGTGTTGCTCGGGTCGGTGACCTCGCACAGGAGTACACCGGCGCGGATAAGCCGCAGGCCCACGGGGCCGCCCGCGTACCGGACGGCATTGGTGACCAGTTCACTGACGATCAGTTCGGTCGCGAAGGCCTGCTCCTCAAGTCCCCATTCGGCCAGCTTCCCGGTCACGGCCGCTCGCGCCGAGGCCACCGCCGCCGGGTCGGCCGGGAAGTCCCAGCAGGCCACGGCATCCTCCTCCAGCGCGGAGGTACGGGCGAGGAGAAGGGCGGCGTCGTCGGGCTGCGGTTGCCCGCCGGCGTCGTTCATCAGGGCCTGAGCAAGCGCGGGAAGGCTGTCCTCCTGGCGCCGGAGCTCCGTGAGCCGTTCCGCGAGGTCACGCGTGGAGCTGTCGATGTCGGGTCCGTACCGCTGGAGCAGGCCGTCGGTGTACAGGGCCATGACGCTGCCCGGGGGCACGTCGACGGTGGTCGTCTCGAAGGGCAGGCCCCCGACGCCGAGCGGCGGCCCGGGCCGGACGACCACCGGCACGACACGGTCGTCCGTCACGGCCAGGAGCGGCGGTGGGTGGCCCGCCGCGGCCATTGTGCAGCGTCCGGTGACCGGATCGTGCACGGCGACGAGACAGGTGGCGCCGACCATGTCGTGGTGTGCGGGATCCGCCTCGCCGGCCAACCGGGTCACCAGGTCGTCGAGATGAACCAGCAGTTCGTCGGGGGACAGTTCCAGGTCCGCCAGTGTCTGCACGGCGGTACGCAGTCGCCCCATGGTGGCGGTGGCGTGGAGTCCGTGGCCGGTCACGTCTCCGACGATCAGGGCGGTCCGGAGCGAGGGGAGCTCGATCGCGTCGAACCAGTCGCCACCGATCTCGGCTCCGCCTCCCGCGGGCAGATACGCGCCCGCCGTCTCCATGACCCGGGTGGAGGTGTGCGTCTGTGGCAGCAGGCGCTGCTGGAGTGCGGCGGCGGCACGCTGCTCACGGGTGTAGCGGCGGGCGTTGTCGATGCCCAGGGCCGCGTGAGCGGCGATCTCGGTGAAGAGGGCCGCGTCCTCCTCGTCGAAGGGCTCGGTCCGATCGATGCGCCAGGCGACCACGGCTCCCAGCACCAGGCCGCGCGCGAAGAGCGGGGCCACGGTCATCGAGTGGCCGCCGTCGGGTGCTGCGAGTCGCACATGGGCCGGATCGGCCAGGCCACGTTCCAGGGTGACCCGGTCGGTCACGATGGTGCGGCCTTCCTGCAGGTCACGGATCATAGGCACATCAGGGAAGGGCGGCACCGGTTCGCCGAAACCGAGCATGCCGGCCGGCCACGAGCCGTGCGCGACGCGGCCCGCCGCCCTGCGCAGGTGGAGATTGCCCCCGCCGAAGGTCTTCGGCGGTTCGTCACCCTTGAGCACCGCGTCGGCCAGGTCGACCCACGCGAGATCGGCGAAGTCGGGTACCAGCGTGTCGACGATCTCCTCCGCCGTCCTGCTCGCATCGAGCGTGCCGCCGATGTCCGCCGACGCACGATGTCGCAGTTCGCGCCGGCGTTCGGCCGCCCAGTGCTCCGTGGCGTCGGTGAACAGGACGGCGACGCCCGTGGGCCGCCCCCGCTCGTCCTCCGTCCGTACGGCGGACACGGACAGCGACCAGTCGCCGTGCGGCGCCCGGGCGGACCTCACACGCTGCTCGCTCGCGACCAGGGGCACGCCTGTCTCCAGGACGCCCCGCAGGGCCACTTCGACGTCGGCCGCGTCGGCCGGGTGCATCACGTCGGCCAGGCGGCTGCCCTGAGGGAGACCGGGTCCGGCGAACGCGCCATGCCTCACGTTGGCCCGCACCACCGCGAGATCGCTGTCACGGAGGACGAAACCGATGCTGTCCTGGCCGAGCAGGGCCCGCGACAGGGCCCCGTCCCCCTGTGCCTCAGAAGCCTGGTCCGCCGGGGCGGCCAGGATCAGTGTCGGCTCGGGGCTCCGTAGCCTTTCGGTGCGGTAGCAGACGGTGATCGTCTCGCCGGAGCCGCACAGCAGGCTGATCTCACCCGTGTCCGGCAGCCCGGCGGAGAGGTCGGCGGCGCTGGGCTCGGCCAGCAGCCGGAGAACGGAACGCCCCAGGACATCTGCGGCCTGTTGCTCCAGAAGATCCTCAGCGGCGCGGGACAGGCCGGTCACGACACCACGACGATCGATCAGCACAGCCGCCACCTCGGTCGGCGACGCGCGGTCTCCCGCCCTGCTCACTCCCATGATGCCGTCACCGCCTCCCATCGGGTCGGTGGACCCATCATGTCGCGACGCCGGACCCTTCGCCTTCCCGCGGCATTCCCGTACCGCGCTCGGGAGACGTGATCGCCCATCAGCCTGGAATTCCGGTATAGAACCCATTTATACGCATTCCACAAGCCCGGTCGGGCACGATGTGCGGAATCATGCCTCGGCCTCGTGGATCGGTGTGCCTGGCGTCAGTACCAGGTCGCAAGCGACCTCGAAGTAGGGGCCCGGCATCCTGTTGGCCTCTATCGCGACCGGGTCCTGGTCGCGATGGAAGTCGAGCACGAGGCCGTCGGCGACACCGAAGGAGACGTCGAGCGCGAGAAGGGGATCGTCGGCGGCGAACAGGCGCTTGGTGAGGAGGTGGTGCCCCTCCGCCTCGACGCGGACGAGGATGTTCCCCGGACGTACGGGGTGACGGCCGGTAGCGCGCAGCCACTCCCCGCCAGGGCCGTCGGTGGGCAGGCGGTAGCTCCGGGGCTTGACGGTGCGGAACCAGAAGGCGCCGTCGGTGCCGGTGGTGAGGAGCGCTCGCGAACCTCTCGGCGGGCTCGACGACTCCCCCGCGCCATGGGCCTGCCAAAGACCGATCCGGGCGCCGGCCACCGGGTGCCCCTCGGCGTCGAGAACGTGCCCGTGTACGCGTGTCCAGTCACCGCCCGCCCACTGCTCCTCGGTCGCGAGCACCTCGCCCATCGGGCGCAGTGGTGCGTCGCTGAGGAGCGGGTGTTCCGGCGTTGCGGGCCCGTCCGGCGCCGGTCTGTGACGGTTCAACGCGTTGAGCAGGGTGGAGCTGCCCGTGGTGTCCGACAGGAGAAGGAGCTCGTTGCGAGCAGGGGTCGTCCACTGCCCCGCGCGGGCGAGGAAGTCGAGCCCGGCCAGCCATTCTTCCCAGGTGACCTGGTTCTCGACCAGGAAGGCGTGCACGTGCATGACAAGCGATTGCGTGAGCCGGCCGATGCGTGGGTCCGGTGCGTTCATCTCGGAGAGCACGCTCACCGTGACGGCGTCCGCGCGGCTGTGGTCCGGACCGGCGGCCGGTCGGCCGGTCATGGGCGTGAAGTCAAGCGTCGCAGGGGGCGGGTCACGTACATGTGCTCCTGTCGTGTCAGGTGTGGGCGGGCCCTCGGAACTGCGCGGGGCACACCGGCGACCCGCCGCCGGCCCGCGGCGGGTCGCCGGTGGCAGGCCGGGATGCCGGACTTGCCACCGTCCGGGCCCACATCCGGCGGTGAGGGTTCGAGGGCGTCGGCGTGCTGCGCCGCCACCCGGCGTAGCTGTCCTACGACCGCCGTTCGAGCACGCTCGTCGAGGCGGGACCGGCCTCGACCCCGCACAGCTCCCGGCCCATGTTCTCCATCCAGGTATCGATGTTGTGGGCCGCGTGCAGGCTGCCGGCACGGCAGTTCCGGGCGATCAGCTGCAGCGGCTGGCGCTTGATGATCGCCGAGGCTCCGGACGCCCTGAAGAGCGTCTCGACCGCGGCGCTGCAGGCGTCCCAGACATAGGCGACGTCGGTGTGGAAGCGGACGACCTCGCGCTCCGAGGGATCCATCCCCTCGGAGTCGAGCCGGTCGAGCTCGGCCACCGCCGCGTCGGCCACCAGGCCCGCCGCGTGGATCCTGGCGTGGGCACGGCCGACCGTGAGGTGAGTGATCGGGGCGTCGAGCTGCCTGGCGTACGACGAGTACGGGATGCTGCGCTTTCCGACTCCTCCGAGGAACACCTCCATTGCGTGGTCGGCCATGCCGAGTGCCACACCGGTGCCCGTCACGAGCGAGCGGGCGAGTCCTCCGCGTCGCGGCCCCAGCCCCTGCTCCGTGAGCTCGGCGATGTGGGCCGTGAGCCGCTGGGGCGTACTGAAGCGCTCGTCCGGAACGAAGAGTTCGCCGTCGGTCGCGACGGTCTGGCTTCCGGTGGCCGCCATGCCCATCGCGTCCCAGTCGTCGCGGGCTACGAGCTCTTCCTTCGGCACGAGCACCATGCCGACCTTCGCGTCGTCGGTCTCGTCGTAGAAGACGGCGAGGAAGCCATGCGAGGCGTGCACGCTTCCCGTCGCGAACGGCCAGGCGCCCTGGATCATCCAGCCGCCGTCGACCCGCCGGGCCGTTCCCGACATGCGACGGCTGGTGCCTCCGACCGCGAAGGTGCGGTTACCGGTCCACGGCGAGGCGTACACCGGCGACATGACGTCATCGGCGAAGGAGAAGCTCCACAGATTGCCTCCCGCGGCCGCCCACACCATCCACGCCGTCGCCCCGCACCCCGCGCCCAGCACCCGGTAGACGTCATGCAGTTCGCGCGTCGTGAAGTCCGCACCGCCGTACCGCCTGGGCGTGGTCAGAGCGAACAGACCGGCCCCGTCGAGACGTTCGATGGTCTCCTGTGGGATGCGATGCTGCTGCTCGGCGTCGGCCTGGTGCTCGCGGAGCCAGGGTCGCAGCTCCTCCAGGCGGGCGAGGATCTCCTGGGCCTGCGGCCGATGGGTGTCTGTCCTGGCTGTCATCGTCATGATCTCCTGGGTCGCTCGGCCGCCGTCACCGGATGCGGTCTCCGGCGGCCGGGCACGCTCGAAACGGTTCTGTGTCCCGCCCGACGCAGTGTCGTCGTGTGTCCCGTGGACCGGGCGACGGCGGGATGCGCATGGCTGTCTGTTGGCAGAGAGGGCGCGGCACAACGCTCTGCTCGCGCCGAAATATTTCGGGTCAGGCGGGCCACGCGCGGTCCGTCACGGGCGTCCCGCCGAAGCCACCGACTTTCCGGAGGCTGGGGTCGCTTCCGTCGCGCCGTCCCACCGATGCGTCGGGGTGGTCGTCGAACCACCCGTCCGCCGGGTACCTGTACATCCACTCGACGAGCATTCCGCGGCGCGCGATCAGCCACTTCCCGTCCCGCCGCTCGAACCTGTCGAGGTAGCGCGCCCACAGCTTGACGGTTTCACCCTTCCACTGGTGCTTCTCCGAGCCTTGGTGGTCGGCCTGGAAGTAGGTCTCGACATGGGCGGCATCGGGGCCGTCGAACTCCACGAGGCTGTTCCCGAGGAAGTGCATGGTCCGGACGAACCGCGGCATCTCACCCGCGAGGAACTCCACGAAGCCGTCCACCGGGCCGACATGCAGACTTTCGGGAAACTGGATCCACGCGTCGGGGTGGAAGGCACCGCGGACCAGGCTCATGTCGACGCGGTCGAGGCCGCGGCAGTAACGCAGCAGTACGTCGTGGATCTCCGCTCGGGCGCTCAGTTCCTCGGTGTTCATCAGGTTCTCCCCACTCCCATTTCGCTCTCTCGGCTGCTCAGGACTATGTGTGGTGCGGTGACGGTCGGGCGGAACCGGGTGTGGCCGGCGCACACTGTTCGTCTGCTTCTTCCTGCCACTGCCGTCACTGGGGCGGCAGCACGGGCAGTTGCAGATAGCTCGGATGCTCCGGGCCCGAGAAGATCGTGTTCTGCGCGCCGTCGTGGCAGGAGGCGTCGTACGCGTGCCGGTTGCCGTGGCCGACCCCGGTGTACGGCTGGATGTCGAGCCGGATTCGGTGGCCCTTCCTCACCAGGCCCGTGTTCGGGATGATCTCCACCTCCACCGGCACGATCTCGCCGTCCCGCAGCGGGGCGTGGTCCGCGCGCAGGTGCGTGTGCTTCGGCCGGAAATCGGTCGACCGCTCGGGCTCCAGGGCGCGGTGCGACACCTTGAGCCAGCCCTTGGCCAGCGGATAGAGATGGGTGGAGACGCCGGGGATGACCGCCGGGCCGCTGAAGTCGACTTCTCTGTTCTCCTCGTCCAGCACGCGCAGAGCCACGAAGAGGTCCATGTCCTCACTGGTGGATGCCACCCACACCACGAGCTTGCTGTAGCCGGCGAGCACCGTGTCCTCCTCCAGCGGCGCACTGATGAAGGTTGCGCCGTGGCCGCAGGGGGCGATGGTCATGGCGTTCTCCCCGGCGACCGGTGCCTGCGGCACCACGGGGGCCAGCGGGTCCACCTGGGCCGAATAGGTCACGGACCGCTCGGCCTCGGGGACCGTGGTCGCCAGTCGCAGCGTGTTGCCGCTCGGGATGCGCCCGTCCAGGTCGGAGGGCGACGCGTCCAGGTACCACTTGACGTACCGGGTGCGTGCGACCGGCCACTCCTGCTCCTCCTGGACGTACGACGCACCTCGCCCTGTCCGTATCTCCAGGCGTACGGGCGGCTTGTCCATGATCCCGTTGTCGATTCCCTTGAGCCAGTGGTCGAAGAACGCCACGTGCTCGTCGACCGCTGCGGCGGAGTACGACTTCATGAACCAGTCCTCCCAGAAGTCGATCTTCTTGTTTTTCGTGGGAGTGTTCAGATAGGTCTCGCTGCTTCCGAGTTGGTGGAAGTGGGCGGGGTGCGTCGTCACCGCGACCGTCCAGAGAGGCACCGTCACCTTGCTGAGGTCCGGACTCATCAGGACCTCGGACCGCGGGCCGAAGACCGCTGAGGGGTCGGAGTCCTTGAAGGGATTGGCCCTGGCCATCGCCAGGAAGTCCTTCGCGTCGACCTCGCCGCAGATCGCGGGCGCGATCCCCTTCTCGAACCAGAAGGGGAAGAACTCCTCGTTGAGGATGCCCCCGGTGTAGATGACCTCCTCGTAGAGGTCCGCATCCGTGCCGATGGCGATCATCGCCTTGAGGTGCGGCGGTCGAAGGCTCGCCACCGCGTGCTGGTTGACCGCGTAGTACGACATGCCCCACAGACCGACGTTCCCGTTGGACCAGGGCTGCATCCCGGCCCACTCGATCGCGTCGTAGAACGCCTGGGCCTCGTCGATCCCCCAGATGCCGAGGGTGCCCGGGCTCTTGCCCGCCCCGGGGCTGTCGACGCGTACGAGGGCGTAGCCCCGGGGGATCCATGTCGCCGTGTTGACGCTTTCGTGGTTCTCGTACTCGTATCCGTCGGGATTACCGGAGAAGTACCGCTCCTCCATCACCTCGTGCCGCTCGGCGTCCCGCTCGTCGCAGATGGTGTGGTGGACGAACGCCCTGCCGTACACGCCGCAGTTCATGACGACCGGGACCGGATCGTCGTGGTCCGGGCGGTAGACGTCGGCGTAGACGAACGAGCCGTTACGGAGAGGGATCTTGACGTCCCGGTATCGGCGGATTCCGAGTAGGTTCCGGCGCACCTCGTTGCGCGCGGCGGCTGCCGACGTGAGGGTGCGTGGCGTGGCGTCCCTGAAGACCTTGGCCCGGTTCAGGTCGTCGAGCAGTCCCGAAACGGCCGGATCGTCGGTGAACGCCTGGATGAGGTCGGCCGGCCCCGGTGCGAGGGTCGTCTGATTACGGAAGTTGATGACCCGGTCGCCCACGAGCGCGTGGATTCCGGGCGTCAGGGTGACCCCGCCGTCCAGGTCACCGTCCCTGTCGAGCGAGTACACGAAGCGGGCGATGTTGGTCAGGCCAGGGTCGGCGAGTTTGCCTGGGTTCCCGGCGACTCTCGCGACGATGTCGGCAAGGGTGAGGCGTGCGGCGCCTCGCGCGGCGCCTATCAGGACGGACCCGACCGAGAAGGCGATGATCTCGCCGTCCCGGTAGGCGAAAGTCCCGTCCTGGTCCGTGAGTCCCGCACACGTGGGAGTCTCGAATCGCAGCCCTGCAATGGGGCCTGCGAACCTTCCTGTACGCAGCATGATCGTCTGCTTTCGGAGTTGGAGCGCCGGCGTGGCCCGCCTTGACCGGAACCACGACCTGCGAAAGCCGTGTCGAGAGAAACTCGTGACAGCTGTGGTGGTCGGCGGGTGTCCACGTCGCCCTGACCGCCCTGCCGAGGGGCCGCATCGCCCATGAGACCTTCAGAACAAGGCCCCGCATGTCCTGGGCAATTCGAAGCCTGCTGGACTGGTACTCGAATACACCGTACATTAAGAGCTATGTCAAGTAGCGGAGCACTTCCTGTCCCTCAGGAGATCGTCGATGCCACCCTCCGGGCTGCGAACGCGCGAGGCGTTCCTGCGGCGGAGGTGACCGTGCGCGACATCGCCCAGGAAGCCGGAGTCTCCCGCAGCACGCTGCTGCGCCGGCTCGGCGGCACCCGTCAGGCCCTGGACGAGGCGCTGCGCGCCGCAGGCGTCGAACCGGGAGGGCGGAAGCCGGTGAGGGAACGTGCCATCGAGGCCACAGCCGCCCTGATCAGCGAGCAGGGGCTGGGGACGGTGACCTTCGAACGGGTGGCAGCCGCGGCCGGGTGCTCCGTTCCGAGCCTCTACGCGACGTTCGGCGGGCGGGACGAACTGCTGCGCGCGGTGTTCGAGCGCCACAGCCCCATCGTCGACATGGAGACCGTCCTGGCCGGACGGAGCGGCGACCTGGAGGACACCGTCCGCCAGCTCTACCGGCTCCTGGCCGACGCCCTCGAGCGGGAGCCCCGCGTTCTGCCGGCCCTCCTTGCGGAGGTGTTCGCCCGCCCCGGTGACGAGAACGTCCAGATGGTCTTCCGGAGCGTCACTCCGCGCCTGCTGGCCGGCGTAGGGGCATGGCTCGCCGAAGAAGCCGCTGCCGGCCGCATCCGCAACATGCCACCGCTCCTGCTCACGCAGCAGATGACCAGCCCCATCTTCCTGCACTTCCTGCTGCGCCCCGTGACGAGCCGCGTGGCCGCGGCGGACCTTCCCACGGCCGACGAGACCATCGAGACGTTCACGCAGGCCTTCCTTCGAGCCGTGGCCCCGCCCCCTTTCGGGAACGGGGCCGCCTGACCCCACTCGGCGCCGTTCGGCATCTGTCACATCCGGGACGTCGGGGGCGGAGGTACGAAGCCGCTCCAGGCTCGCTCCTCCTCGCCCGACTCCTCCAAGTGGGTCATCCGATTCGTGGACGATCTCGACGCCAGGCTCGCCACCCACCCGAGAAGGAAGCCCACCGGGACGGACACCAGGCCTGTCGAGTCCAGCGGGAACCAGGCGAAGTCGACATCGGGCAGGGTCGAGTCAGGGCTTCCCGAAACGGCCGGCCCGAACAGCTGCAGCACGACGCAGCAGCCGATGCCCCCGTAGACGCTCCAGAGCATGCCTGCGCGCGTGTAACCCGACCAGAACAGGCCAAGGACGAGCGAGGGCAGGATGGCTGCCGCTGTGGCCGCGATGGCGAAATGGGAGAGGGAGACGACGTTCCTTCCTTGCAGCCCGACCGCGAGCACCACGGCCAGCGTTCCTACGATCGCGCCGGACCAGCGCATCAGCTTGATCTCAGTCGCCATCGACCGTCCACGGCCGAAGATGTCGTGTGCCAGTGACGCCGCCGACGAGAGAGTCAGGGCCGCCACGACCGTGAGGCTGGTGAGGAAGATCATCGAGACCGTCAGAGCGAGAATCGCGCCGCCGCTGGAGCCGTCGGCAGCCAGCTGGAGGGCGAGGAGCGGGATCGCGGCCAGACCTTGCGGGTCGGCGGCCGAAAGACTCCTCGCCCCGAGGAGCGCCGTCGCACCCAGGCCCAGCAGGGTCGCCAGCCCGGAGAAGGCGGCGACCAGGCCGATGGAGTACGTGACCGTGCGGCGCGCGGACACGTCGTCGGCGGCGGCCTTGAGACGCATCAGGATGTGAGGGGCCGCTCCGGCACCGAGAACCACGGTGACCAGTGCGGAGATCTGCGACAGGGTGCCCGCAGGTCCGTCGCCGCGGAGGAGTCCTCCCAGGTGGAAATGCCCGGGATCGGTGCTCCCGCGCCCCGCCTCGTCGAGCAGCCGGCCGGGATTCCAGCCGAACTCGTCCAGCACCTGTCCCGCCAGGACCGTCATGGCCAGGAGCAGCACGACGGTCTTGATCACCTGGAGGACGGTGTTGCCCCGCATCCCGCTGACGGACGCGGCACTGATCATGATCCCGCCGATGAGGGCGGTGCAGAACTGCGCGGCCGGCCCGATGTCGGACAGACCGAGCAGGAAGGAGACGGCGGAGCCGGCCACCACCAGTTGGACCACCGTCAGCGGGAGGCAGAAGCAGAGCGTCGCGACGGTACCCGCCACCCGCGCGGCGGCACCGGGGAAACGGGCATCCCACGTGTCACCAAGAGTGAATTGGCCGGCGGTGCGCAGCGGTTGGGCGAGCAACAGCAGAACCCCGAGCGCCCCGACCCCTCCGGCCGCCAAGGCGATGCCACCGAAACCGGTGAGTGCCACCGAACCCGTGACGGAGAGCAGGGTGACGACCGAGATGTAATCACCGGTGAGCGCGAAGGCGTTGGGCAGTGGCCGCAGGGACCTGCCGGCGACATAGACGTTTCCGGTGCCGTCGGCGTCCACTCCGTACAGCAGATACAGGAGCACGGCGAGACATACGACCAGGAGGAAGGCCACCAGCGGCAGGGCCCCGAGGGCCTGCCCGGCGGCAAGTTGACCGGCCAGGTCGGTCATCGCCCACACCTTGCACACCCGGAGGGCGAGAGCCGCCGTCTTCGGTGCCGCACACCCACGCACAGGGCAGCGGTTTGGCGATGCTCATCGCGCTCCTGACGAGGTGACAGCACGGGACCGGACCTCACCTCGAAAGGCGGACGCCGGGACGGATTCATGAATGCTCCTGTTGCATACCCGAGGGATAGCCGGCCGGAGAGTGGCCGACGCGAGAGCCGGCGATCGGCGCCCAAGAGGACAGCGATGTGTGCGGCGGTGAACGAGTGCGGCGAGAAGCGGCGTGGCCGCCGGAATGTACGGCAGTGCGCGCGGGGTTGCCGTCGGCGCAGGAAAAGGCGACGCCCCCAGGGGCAGCGGCCTGGGGTCAGCATGAAGGCTGACGGGCGTCAGTGCCAAGACCTGGGTGACAGCCAGAAGCGATCTCGTGATCTTGCATATGCCAGAGGCACATGAATGCTGCTGTGACCCTGGACTGATACCTGAATACACGCTAGATTTACGCGAATGCCATTCTGGCGAAACGGCGGAAGGCACGGCCACCCACGCCATGCGGAACGTCGCTCCACCGGGAGCCTCCGCCGCACTCCCGGCCTCCGACCGAAACGGGGCCGACGGGCCCGGGGCGAGGCGCCGCATTCCGCCGGGGCACGGTCGGCCGTGGTCCACGCCTCGCACGGAAGCCCAAGCATGGAGTCGACGGAGAAAGTGAGCGGATATGTCTGCACCACGGGTCGCTGACGCAACCGGTGACGGTGTGTCGATCGCGAGCCTCGCCAAGGAGGAGCGGCGGTTCGCACCGCCTGCCGATCTGGCCGCGAACGCCAACGTGACAGTGGAGGCGTACGAGCAGGCCGAGGCGGACAGGCTGGGCTTCTGGGCCGAGCAGGCCCGTCGCCTGACCTGGGCCACGGAGCCGACCGAGACGCTCGACTGGAGCAACCCGCCCTTCGCGAAGTGGTTCGCCAACGGCAAGCTCAACGTCGCGTACAACTGCGTGGACCGCCACGTCGAGGCCGGAAACGGTGACCGGGTCGCGATCCATTTCGAGGGCGAGCCCGGCGACAGCCGCGCGATCACCTACGCCGAGCTGAAGGACGAGGTCTCCCGCGCCGCCAACGCGCTCACCGAGCTCGGTGTCGGCAAGGGCGACCGGGTCGCCGTCTACCTGCCGATGATCCCCGAGGCCGCCGTGGCGATGCTGGCCTGCGCCCGCATCGGCGCAGCGCATTCGGTCGTCTTCGGGGGCTTCTCCGCGGATGCCATCGCCGCCCGTATCCAGGACGCCGACGCCAAGGTCGTGATCACCGCCGACGGCGGTTACCGCCGCGGGAAGCCCTCGGCGCTCAAGCCCGCCGTGGACGACGCCGTCTCCCGCATCGACAGTGTCGAGCATGTCCTGGTGGTCCGGCGCACCGGGCAGGACACCGCGTGGTCCGAGGGCAGGGACGTGTGGTGGCACGAGATCACCGGAAGGCAGCCGGCCGAGCACACGCCGGAGGCCTTCGATGCGGAGCAGCCGCTCTTCATCCTCTACACCTCGGGAACCACGGGTAAGCCGAAGGGGATCCTGCACACCTGCGGGGGTTATCTGACCCAGACGGCGTACACCCACCACGCCGTTTTCGACCTCAAGCCCGAGTCGGACGTGTACTGGTGCACCGCCGACATCGGCTGGGTGACCGGGCACTCGTACATCGTCTACGGTCCGCTGGCCAACGGTGCGACGCAGGTCATGTACGAGGGCACGCCCGACACGCCCCATCAGGGACGCTTCTGGGAGATCGTGCAGAAGTACGGGGTGACGATCCTCTACACCGCGCCGACCGCTATCCGTACGTTCATGAAGTGGGGAGACGACATCCCCGCCACGTTCGACCTGTCGTCCCTGCGGGTCCTCGGTTCGGTCGGTGAGCCGATCAACCCCGAGGCCTGGATGTGGTACCGCAAGCACATCGGCGCCGACACGTGCCCGATCGTGGACACCTGGTGGCAGACCGAGACCGGCGCCATGATGATCTCACCGCTTCCCGGGGTCACGGCGACCAAGCCCGGTTCCGCCCAGCGGGCGCTGCCAGGCATTTCCGCCACCGTGGTCGACGACGAAGCCCGCGAGGTGCCGGACGGCGGGGGCGGTTATCTCGTCCTCACCGAGCCGTGGCCGTCGATGCTCCGCACCATCTGGGGTGACGACCAGCGCTTCATCGACACCTACTGGTCGCGCTTCGAAGGCAAGTACTTCGCCGGTGACGGCGCCAAGAAGGACGCGGACGGCGACATCTGGCTGCTCGGCCGGGTCGATGACGTCATGCTCGTCTCCGGGCACAACATCTCCACCACCGAGGTCGAGTCGGCTCTCGTCTCCCACCCCTCGGTCGCCGAGGCAGCCGTGGTCGGCGCCAACGACGAGACGACCGGTCAGGCCATCGTCGCCTTCGTGATCCTGCGCGGCACCGCCACCGCTTCCGAGGAGCTGGTCACCGAGCTGCGCAACCACGTCGGCGCCACGCTCGGCCCGATCGCGAAGCCCAAGCGTGTGCTGCCGGTGGCGGAGCTGCCCAAGACCCGATCCGGCAAGATCATGCGCCGCCTGCTGCGCGACGTCGCCGAGAACCGCGAACTGGGCGATGTCACCACCCTCACCGACTCCTCGGTCATGGCACTCATCCAGACACAACTGCCCTCGGCAGCGAACGAGGACTGAACAGGGCGTCCCCCTGCCATATGGCAGGGGGGGCCCCCGGGGGGAGACAGGTGGGAGCGCCCCCGGGACGGACCCGGGGCGAGAGCCACGGGCCCGCGGCATGGGGCGGGGTG
>NZ_JBEXWB010000002.1:34547-71817 GCF_040629645.1 Streptomyces sp. NPDC005899
CCGCGTCATTCACACACACCAACACACACCGCCCTTGGCCCCCCAACCCGTAGGCACGGGGCCGACCCCCTCCCATCGGCCAGGGGCACGCCACGGAGGAAGAGAGCTGGCAGCGCCGCAGCTACTGACCGGAGGCGACAGCCAGGGCCCGGCGGATTCGCGCGGGTTCATACGTAGGTGCCGCGATGGAGAGCACGACGAGGGCGGTACGGCCCAGATGAGCCGCCAGGGCCTGGGAGGCGGCACTGGCATCACGCGCCTTCACCGCATCGGCGATCGTGCGGTGCTGTGCGCTCGTCTCCGCCCGCCATTCGAGCGGGTTCCATGAGACGAACGCGAGGCGGTAGCGCGTGGCGTGGTCCGACAGCAGGGCGAGCTCCCGTTCCATGCGCGGACCGGACGGGTGGACCAGGGCCCGGTGAAACAGCTCGTGCGGGCATTCCCACTGCTCGACGTCGCCCGTGCGCGCCTTCTCGTCCATCTCCTCCAGCAGTTGGTCGAGCTGCTCGAGATGCGCTTCGCTCATGCGCGGTACGGCGATCGCGACCGCGAGCGCTTCGAGAGTGATGCGCATCGCGTAGAGCTCGTCGAGGTCCTCGTTGCTGAACGTGGTCACACGGGCGCGGTGCTGGGACTCCTGCTGGACGAATCCCTCGCGCTGCAGGATCCTGAGCGCCTCACGCAGAGGGCCGCGACTCACTCCCAGTTTCCGGGCGAGCGCGACCTGTGACAGGGGATCGCCGGGGCGGAGGTCGCCGTGCATGATCTCGCGGCGCAGCGTGTGATGGGCCCTGCTCACCTCGTCGGGGTGAGCGAGGTCGTTCGCCACCTCGGCTGACTGAGCTGTCATGTTGTGTCGACCTTTCGTGCGTGTCCACAGGGCGCCTGGATGAGCTGCAAGGACAACCGTAGCCGACAAGCCGCTACCGCTTTGCCGACACTTCGGGTGACGTCCTGCTCCATCCGCGACTCCGTCGGCTACACCCGCCTGGGAAATGCAGGCTGACCGAGTCGATCAGCCCCTCTCTCTTATCTGAAACTGTCGACACTTAGTAGGTCGTTGGTGTTGAACCCGCCCCTGGACCTTGCTGCGGGGCCTTCTCCGGATCCGGCTGTGCCGCAGACGGCAACGGCCGGTGGGCACCCCCTGAACCCGACCGTTCAGGGGGTGCCCACCGGGCGGACCGGCCGGGCCGACGGCGCCGGGGCACCTCACGGTGCGCGTGCGCCCTCGGCACCTGGCCGGCCCGGGCTCAGTGCCTCGAGGTGAGCTGGTTTTCGACGCCTCCGAAGGAAGGGCGGCCCGAGGAGGAGTCACCCGCCGATCGATGCCGGTTGTCCACGACGGTGTTGCGCACCTTCCCCAGACGTTCCACCTCGACCTCTACCGTGTCTCCTGGCTGCAGGAGCTGAGGGGGCTTACGCGCGTAACCGACTCCCGACGGCGTACCGGTCGCGAGGATGTCGCCCGGGCGCAGGGACAGGGTGTGCGAGATCAGGGACAGCGTGTCTCCGACCGTGTAGATCATCTGATCGGTTCGAGCGTCCTGCACCGTCACGCCGTTGACACGTGTCTGCAGCCTGAGGCCCTGGCTGAGGTCGCCGACCTCGGCAGCGGGGACCATCGGGCCGATGGGCCCGGACCGGTCTCCGTTCTTGCCCAGAATCCACTGGGAGGTCAGCTTCTGCGCTTTGCGCGAGGTCAGGTCGTTGAAAGCGGAGTACCCGATGACGGATGCCAGGGCCTCCTCGGGTGCCGCATCGACGAGCGGTGCCCCCACCCAGGCGACGACCTCGCCCTCCCAGTCCAGGCCCTCCTCGTTGGAGGGCACGGGAACCTCCGCACCGTCAACGGTGAGTGATTGGGTCCACCGGGCGAACAGGGTGGGATAGGGGGGCAGCTCCTGGTCGCGGAACGACCCTTCCGCGGCATGCTCCGAATAGTTGAGTCCGATGCAGAACACGCGTGCGTCGGGAAGCACGGGCGGCACCTGCTCGACCGACGCGGCGTCGAGTGTCGGACCCGCGGGCGGCCGGGAGAGATGTCCCGCCGGGTCGGCCCAGAAATCCGCCAGTGAGGCGATGACGGTGACCCCGCCGTCGTCGGCGAGGGCCGCGACCTCCACCCCGTAGTCGGCACGCGGTCGCCTGATGCCCACGATCCTCATGTGTTTTCCCTTCCTGGTCCTCGGGATGTTCCTCGGGAACCGTGTCGGTCATTGCTGTTCTCGCGCCTCAGGCACCGGGCCGTCCGTCGGCCGGCGATCCTGCATCGGGCGGCGCCACTGCCGTCCGGGTTCCGGGCGACCGGGAGATCCTCCGGAGTCCGCCCGCCTCAGTCGGCGGCGTCTTCGCGTCCCCCGGTGTGGTCGTGATCGAGGAGGTGCTGGATCAGGAGATCGGCACCGAAGTCATTGGAGGGATCACGCCAGACGCTGTGCACGTGGTTGGCGTCGTCCTCGGCATTGTCGAATTCCACGAGTGTGACCGGGCCCTGGATGCGGAAGTAGTGCGGCTGCTCGATGGATGTGCCGCCTGCCCAGGCGAAGTGCAGATCCTCCACTCCCCCGGCAGCCGCGATCCGGTCCATCTCGAAGCCCACGAGGCCCGGCCGGGCGCGCTCGACGAACAGGGCCAGCAGCTCGTCGAAGTGCTTACGCTGGGCCGATGAGAGGTCACCGGCACGGAAGCCCCGGGGGTGGGCGCGGAAGTAAGCAAGGGCCTTGCGGTCCTCGTCGGTGATCATCGCGTCGCGGCGGCCGACCCCGTGGTAGGCGGGGTACTCGACCTCTCCGACGGTCGCGACGGTCCGGGTGACGAAGTCCGCCGGCGGCCTGGAATGGATGAGGGTCCGCTGCTGCTGGGAGGCGGTGAGACTGTCCAGAAGGACGAAGGCCGCGTCCTCCTCCTCCCCGAGGATCCGGAAGGGACCGAAGCGGGCAGGTTCGGCACCGAGCAGGAACGGGGTGGCGTTGACCAGGTCCCCGTCGACCACGGTGATGTTGATCGACAGATGGTGGCCCACCAGGCGCCAGCCCCAGGTGGTGTCCGGCTGCGGCTGGCCGAAGAAGACGAGGAAGTAGCCGCGCGCGTCGCGGAGCGTGGCTGCGACGTGCCCGAAAAGGGGCTGGTTCAGTTCGCGGAGCACGTGCTCGTTGGACATCACCTGGACCACACGAGCGTACGCCGCGGTCGACATCGACTCGGCGATCAGCCGGTGCGCCAACACCTCCTGTCGTCGGTCCAGGTCTCCGAGCGCCACGCCCGGGCGGCCGGATTCCGGCAGAAAGTTCCAGTGCGTCCGCACGGGGCTCGTCCATGGCAGCAGCGCCCGCTCACGCTGGTCCGTACTCAGGCCGTCGAAGAGCCCCATCGCCGCGAAGGTGACCGCTGTCGCGTCGAACGAGCCACCCGTCCGCGGCCGGTGGGCCTCCGGAAGCGCACCGTCAGGATGCTGATGTGGCGTTGCCGTCATGACGTTCCCTGCCTTTCTTCGTGGGGTGGGTCTGTGTGGGGGGAGTAATGCTGCTCATTCGTACGACAGGGTGCGCTGTCCGGTACGCCGGACCAGGACAGTGCCTCGGTAGTACTGCCGAGTCGGGGGCGTCGTCGGCTCGGCGCCCTCCTGCGCCCTCGATTCGTGTTCACTTGTGAGCCGCGTCGTACCGGTACGGGCCGAGGCACATGAACATGCCTGCACAGACCACGCACACGACGGCCAGCGTGAGCATCGCCGGGGTGTAGGAGCCCGAACTCTCCCGGCTCGCGCTCACCGCGGACGCGGCGATCGCCCCGCCGATCTGGAACGCCGAGAACGCGATGCCGTAGATCTTGCCGTAGGCCATACGTCCGAAGTGCCGAGGCACGAGATAGCTGAGGACGTCGAACTCGGCGCCGATCAACAGACCGGCCAGCGCCGCGGCGATGAGACCCGTCACCACGTTCGGTCCCGCCGCGAAGAGCAGCACCGATATGAGACCGCCGGTGAGGTTGAAGGCCATGACCACCGACGCCTTGAAGCGATCGAGCAGCCACCCGGTCACGACCCTGGCCACGATGAGCGCGAGCCCGAGCGCGACCGGCACCAGGTTGGCGACGTGCTCCGGGACGCCGGCATCGAGCAACAGGGGAATCTGGTAGACAGTGATGGACGAGCCGACCAGCCCGAGCAGAAGGAACGCGCCCAGGATGAGCCAGAACGGCCGCCTACGCGCTGAGACCTTGAGCGTGTCGCCACTCGTACTGACATCCGTCCTACGTGGGCTCGGTTCCGTGATGAGGAAGAACGCGATCGGGAAGGCGATGAGTGCAACTGCTCCCAGCCCGAGGAAAGCCGCTCGCCAGCCGAACGCCCCGATCAGCCACGCCGTGAGTATGGGGACGATCACCGTGCCGACTCCGATGCCAGAGTTGGCGATCCCCAGTGCGAACCCAAGCTTGCGCTCGAACCAGCCTGCCGTGAGCCGGAGGTAGGAGACCGGCCAGAGGCCCAGGCCGCAGACCGGGATGAGGGCCCAGGCCAGGTAGAACACGGACAGGTTGTCGGGCAGGAAATACATCCCCATGAGGGAGAGCCCGAAGACCGGAGAACTGCACAGGATGACTCGGCGGCCCCCGTACCGGTCGACCAGGTGACCCTGCAGGGGCGAAATGATCATGACCGTGATGCTGAGGAAGGAAGCAGCCAGGCCGATGTCGGAGACACCCCAGCCGAACTCACGGTGGAGCGGGGCGATGAACGCTCCGAACGACATGACCGTGAGAACACTGGGGCCGACGGTGAGCCCGAGCGCGGACGCTATGGCCGTACGCCACCCCGTCGCCTCCCTGCCCTTGTCGGACGGGCCTTCGCCTGCCCGGATGAGCGTTGCTGACTTGTCCATGGTCATGCGGAATCCTCCTTGATTCCCCTTGTGGAAACGCCCCTTCTCCCGCACCGACGTGTCCGGTCACCGGACCGTCGGCCCGACTACGAGAGAGGGGGAGCCGGATCCACCCTGGCCGTCCGGCGTGTGAACCCTGGGTCCCGGCGGGCCGAGCGATCCGCGGGCCCGTCGTCGATTACCTCGCTTCCGCCGCAGGCTGGAGCGCTTGACGCAGACGAGAGACGAAGCGTGGAATGTCCTCGTGCTCGCCGGCCGCGAAGACGTAGAAGTCCGGCCGGGCGAGAAGCACCTCGCACCCGTGCTCGGCGAACCAGCGCGCGTAGGCCCCGTCGAGATCCTGGAGGCCACTCCCGCGCGAGACGTCGGCGACCACGCCGCCCCTCTCCCGGAACCAGGCGGCGTCCTCGTCGCTCAGGTGCGCGGCAGGGTCCCCGGCACAGCTGATCAGCTGCCAGCCGCCGCCGACGACGTCGTCGAAGAGCCCCTCCCGGTCAGCGGTGCGAACGCGCCCCTGCGGTGCCAGCCGCCCTTCGGCGTCCCTGCCCGGGATCGTCAGCGACGGCTCACCCAGGCGAGGGTGCGGAGGCTCCCGCGTGACGGCGTCGGGATCGGACGACCGCTTCCTCATGTCGGCGTCCCGTGCGGCGGCCCGGTCGACGTCGAGTTCGCAGATGACGCGACCGGCGGCCACCGCCTCGTCGATGATCTCCCGCACATGGCCGGAGCGTTCCGGCCCGTACGTGTCGAACACCGCCGGCGTCGCAAGCCCCTGGTGGACCATGATCAGCCGCCAGGTGAGCGCACGGGCGTCCCGCAGGCCGGAGCACAGCCCCTGCCCGAGGAAGGGAGGCATCAGATGGGCCGAGTCACCCGCGAGGAACACGTTTCCCTTGCGCCAGGTGTGCGCCCAGCTCCCCCGGAATGTGTAGACGGCGTGACGTTCCAGGCGGGCGGTCTCCGGTGTCACACCCCAAGGCTCCATGAGCCGCCAGGCCGTGCTGTCCCGGCCCAGTTCCTCGACGGTCATGTCCGCGCGACGCATGAACTCGAAACGCCGTCGCCCCGGACCGCTGTTGACCGCGGTGGCGGGTTGCGCCGGATCACAGTACTGGGTGACGAAGGCACTCCAGTCCTCCTCGACGAGCGGCTGGTAGTCCACCACCAGCCAGTCCGCCTGGAACCCCGAGTCGCCGGTCCCGATGCCGAGCTGGGAGCGCACCGCGCTGTTGGCCCCGTCCGCGCCGATGAGCCACCGCGACCGGACCTGAACGGTCTCGGCCGGGTCCTCGGTGCGGCCCACCCGCACGGACACTCCGTCGTCGTCCTGGGTCACGTCCTGGAAGGTCCAACCGCGATGGACCCGCACGCCCGGCGTCGCGACCGCCATGTCTTCGAGGGCCGTCTCGAGGTCGGGCTGGTAGAAGCCGTTGGTGTTCGCCCATCCCGACTCGGAGGCCCGGTTCCAGTCGATGGCCTGCAGGAGTTCGCCTTGACCGTTGCGGAACTCGTACCCGCCCCGCTCCCCCTGGGATGCTTCGAACAAGTCGGCGTGGTCGTCCATGAGCCCCGCGGACTGCAGGATGCGGAGTGCCTCGTGGTCGATGGTGCACGCCCGTGGCAGTGGGTACCGCTCCGGCCAGCGCTCCACGACGGACACCTGCAAACCGGCCCGGCCGAGGAGGAGGGCCGTCAGCAGTCCTACGGGACCACCGCCGACGACGAAGCAGTCGACCACCGGCCGGAGGCTCACGGCGGGAATGGGATCCGGTCGCGTCGTCATGCGCCCCGCCCTCCTGCCTCGGTGCCGTCCGCGGGGGCGGTCGGCACCTGGCCGAACGGTGATGCCTGCCTCCACGGGGTGGTGTGGGCCGGCCGGCCCGCCTCATGGCCGTAGGCGTCCTGGGGCATGACGACACACTTGTGGTGCGGCGAAGCCGCCTGTGCCCGCCATGCCGTCGGCAGTTCCTCCAGCGCGACGGTGCGCACGTCGATCTTCAGCTCGTCACGGGCGAGGGCGCTCCAGAGCCAGGTGAGCGCCGGCTGCTTCTTGGACAACGGGGTGTGCAGGCCCGCGAAGCCGGACAGCGTAAGTTGCTTGCCGCGCAGCAGCCCGGCCGGTACCTGTGCGGTAGCGCCGGCCGGGTTGCCGATGTTGATCACCCTGGCCCGTGGTGCGCATACTTGGAGCGCCGCCTCCAACGGCAGGCCGTAGACGCCGTCCAGGACGACGTCCACCGGTCCGGCCACCTCTCGCATTCTCGCCGCCAGTTCGTCCGCGCTCTCGTCTGCACGCAGATCGACGACGGCGTCGGCACCGAGCTGGAGAAGGCGTCCGAGGGCAGCGCGGTCGCGGGCGACGCCGATCACGCGGCTCGCGCCGCTGCGGTGTGCCACCTGAACCGCCAGCTGCCCGACCGAGCCGGTGGCTCCCAGAACCAGTACGGTCTCGCCGGGGCGCAGACCCGCGTCCTCGACGAGCGGCATGTAGGCGGCGGTGCCCGAGTTACCGACCGCCGCGGCGAGCACGGGGTCGAGGCCTTCGGGCAACAGCAGGAGGTCCTCGTCGGCGATGATCGCCTGCGTGGCGAAGGAGCCCGGGGTGTCCGGCGACGCGTCGCACTCGCCGTAGACCCAGGAACCCGGCACGTAGCTGTCCGAGTCGAGCACGACGCCCACGCACTCACTGCCCGGGACGTACGGAGCTTCATGGCGAGCCGAGTGAAAGGTGCCGGACGCGATCACCAGATCCAGCGGATTCAGCGGCGCCGCGACCACGGCCACGAGCGTGGTGCCGGGCGTACGCGGCGGCAACATGACAGAACCAAGGCGCGGTTCACTTCCGGGAGCGTCGACGACCGCTGCCGAAACCCCTCTCGGCCGCGCGCCGTCCGGCGCTTGCATGCTCTCCATCGTTAGCCTCAATTCCTCACAACCGTTGGCCGGCACGCTTCGTGCTGCCGGTGCGTATCGGCCGTCCGGGAAGGACGACGCCTTCCCCCGTCAGATGCTGGCCAGACGCCGGAAACGGCTGCCGTGGAACACGAGGGGGGAGGTGTCGAGGACCGCGCTGAGACCCTGGATGCCGAGCAGCACGATGTCGTGGTCCCCGCACGGCACTTCTTCCTGGATCGTGCAGTCCAGCCACAGCGTGGCGCCCTCCACGAAGACGCTGCCGTCGTCGGAGGCGAACCAGTCCACTCCGGCGAACCGGTCGCCGCTCTTGCCCGCCAGCCGGGCGCAGATCTCGTCCTGGCCCTCGGCCAGCACGCTCAGCCCCAACCTGGGACGCTCCCGCAGCTTGGGCCAGGTCGTGGAGGTGTGTTGTATGCACACCGACACCAACGGCGGGTCCATCGACACGGAGGTGAATGAGCTCGCGGCGAATCCCACGGGCTCGCCGTCGCGGTAGGCACACAGGGCGGTGACTCCGGAGGGGAAACATCCGAAGGCCTGCCGCAGCTGCTGGGCGGCCTGCACCGGCTCGATATCTCTCACCGAGATCTCCTTCTCGGTCTGCGTGCGGGCCGTCCCGGCCGGCGCAGACGTGATGGGTGTGGGCGTATGGGAAGGTGGTGCTGCGTGAAGTCGTCAGAAGCTCTGATCGGGAGCTTCGAAACCTCGGCTCGGGCTTCGGGGCTCTGCTCGGACGGGTCCGCGCCAGCGATCCGCTCTCAGGCCGAGGGAACGCCTGCCGCAATGTCCAGCCAATCCCGGACGGCCTGGGCATCGGCGTCGAGGACGGGCGGGGGACGGTGGCTGACGCGGGTCGTCTCCGTCTCGACGCCATGGGCGTCGACGGTGTACGTCCGCAGGGCTGATCCCGGCAGCGAGATCTTCCCCAGACTCTGGTGCTCGACGTCGACGAGAAGCCCCTGGGAGCGGGTCTGCTCCCACTCGTAGACCTCGTCGAGGGTGCGGACCCGGCCGGCCGGGATGTCGATGTCGGCCAGCTGGTCCAGGAGTTCGTCCGGCCCGAGCTCCACGAACGCGTTCTCGAGAAGTGCGGTGAGACTCTCCCGGTTCGCCAGGCGGTCGGCGTTCGTCGCGTAGCGCGGGTCGTCCGCCGCGAGGTCGAAGGCCACACAGAGGCGCCGCCACATGGCGTCGTTCCCGCAGGCGATCTGCACGCTTCCGCCAGCACAGCGGAACAGTCCGTACGGAGCGATCGTCGGGTGCTGGTTCCCCTGGGCCCGGCCGACCTCACCGGCCACGGTCCAGCGGGTCCCCTGGAAGGCGTGGGCGGCGACGACGGAGGCCAGCAGCGACGTGCGCACGATCTGTCCCCGGCCGGTGCGGTCGCGTTCGCGGAGGGCGGCGAGCACGCCGAAGGCGCCGTTCATGCCGGCGAGCAGGTCGGCGATCGGTACGCCGACGCGCTGGGGGTGAGCGGGATCCGGTCCGGTGAGGGACATCAGACCACCTTCGCCCTGCGCGATCTGGTCGTACCCGGCACGGCCGGCTTCGGGTCCGTCGTGGCCAAATCCGCTGATCGACAGCACCACCAGACGGGGATTGAGCTCCATCAGCCGCGCGGTCCCGAAGCCGAGCCGCTGCAGCGCGCCCGGCTTGTAGTTCTCGAGCAGAACATCGGCCCGCTCGATGAGCCGGGCGAGCACCTGTGCGTCCTCGTCCCGCTTCAGATTGAGCGTGATCGATTCCTTGTTCCTGTTGCACGACAGGAAGTACGTCGACTCCTCGGTGCCGTTGTCCGCCTGGACGAACGGAGGCCCCCAGGAACGGGTGTCATCCCCCGCGGGACTCTCGACCTTGATCACACGGGCGCCGAGGTCACCGAGCATCATGGCGGCCTGGGGTCCGGCGAGCGCGCGGGTCAGGTCGACGACGAGCAGTCCGGCGAGTGATCCGGTCATGAACGGGCCTCCGGGGCGCTGAACGACGGGCTGGCCGGGTTCGGTCGGATCACGAGCATGCTTGCGGCGAGATTCGTGTGGTTCTCGACGGCGCGGAGCGTTCCGGTGGTGAGACGAGCCCCGTCGAGAGCGTGCAGGACGTGGGTGGTCCCGTCGGCTTCGGTGAGGGTCAGGGCGCCGGTCAGCACGATGTAGAGAGTCTCCAGCGCTACGGGCGACATGTCCGCCCGCCCGCCGGGTACGTAGTGCGACAGGGCTGCCGTCACGGCGCCGTGGTACTGCTCGCCACCGAAGAGATGGACGGGGCCGACGCCGTGGTGGCCTGGGGGCTGGAAGCGTGCGGCCTCAGCGAGATGGGTGATGTCTATCGGCATGGTGGTCACTCGATTCTGGCTGGGCGTGCAGGCCAGGTGCTTGCGATGGCAGACGATGACGACAGTCAGCCGGGTCCGCAGCGGCCGTGCGGCGCACACGGAGAGGGCTTAGCGGGCCTGCTGCTCCGAGCGCCCGCCGGCTGGCCGGGGTGGCGCGATGGAACGTTGCGGTCAGGAGCACCATGCGGGAGTCGAGGCAAATCTGTCAACATTTTTTTCGCTCCCTCCCTGCAGGCCACCACCAGGCGCTGCAGCGGCTACTTCCAATGCGACCCAAGCACTGCCTGATCAACCTGGCGTGGCTCAGCTGACGCCAATCGGGATGATTAAACCCCTCTCACACGACCACTTCCCAAACTGTTGACATTTATGGGACGCCTTTTAGGATGACTCCCGAAGCCAGACGCCTCCTGAGTGGGCTCGCCACCCACCCAGGGCCAGCACACAGGTAGGAAGGAACCGGCCACGGCCGACATCGCACGGAGCGAACCCCCGACGCGACAGCGCCTCGCGCGGCGCCTCGGCTCCCGTCGACTGCGGCCGACCGCGCATCGACCGGGCACGGCGAAACGGGCTTTCTCCCGAGGCCCGTCCGCCCCCACGCCTCGTCCCACGACCTCGTTAGGGCCTCCATGACCGTTCCGCCTGACGACAGGCTCCTGCTCGCCGCCGAGTTCCCCGACGCCTCACATGAGCAGTGGCGCGACCTCGTACGAGGTGTCCTGCGCAAGTCGAGTGGAGGTGCCTCCGTGACCTCGGCGGAGGACTTCCTGTCCACCGAGCTGGAGGACGGGCTGCGCACCCGGCCCCTCTACACGGCGAGCGACGCCGCGCCCGACGCAGGCCTCCCCGGCAGTGCGCCCTTCGTACGCGGCGGGCGGGCGCAGGGGAACACGGTCGGCGGCTGGGACGTGCGCCAACAGCACACGGTGGCCGACAGCGGCTCGGTCCTGACCGACCTGGAGAACGGAGTCACCTCCCTCTGGCTGGTCGTGGGCGACACCGGCATCCCGGTACCGGCGCTCGAAGGGGTGCTGAAGGGCGTCCATCTCGACCTGGCACCGCTCGTCCTCGACGCCGGACGCGACGTACCGGCTGCGGCGGAGGAGTTGCTGCGGCTGTACGGGGAGCGAGGCATCGCCGGGGCAGCCGCGCGGGGCAACCTGGGAGCCGATCCGCTGGGCCACGAGGCCCGTACGGGCGAGGCGCTCGACTCCGCGCCGCTGCTCGGCCTCGCGCGGCAGTGCGCCGCGAGGTACCCGGGACTGCGGGCGTTCACCGTCGACGCGCTGCCCCACCACGAGGCAGGCGGGTCCGCGGCGCAGGAGCTGGGCTGCTCCCTGGCGACGGGAGTCGCCTACCTGCGCGAGCTGACGGCGGCGGGCCTTGACGTCGAGGCAGCATGCGGACAGCTGGAGTTCCGTTACGCGGCGACGGCCGATCAGTTCCTGACCGTGGCCAAACTGCGAGCGGCGCGACGGCTGTGGTCGCGGGTTGCCGAGGCCTGCGGGGCGGGCCGGGCAGGTGCACAGCTCCAGCACGTGGTGACCTCGCCGGTGATGATGACGCGCCGGGACCCATGGGTCAACATGCTCCGCACCACTGTCGCGACACTGGCCGCCGGGGTGGGTGGGGCCGACTCCGTCACCGTGATGCCCTTCGACAGCGCGCTCGGTCTGCCGGACGCGTTCGCGCGCCGCGTCGCCCGCAACACCTCCACCATTCTCATCGAGGAGTCCCACCTGTCCCGGGTGATCGATCCCGCCGGTGGCTCGTGGTACGTGGAGCGACTGACCGACGATCTCGCGCAGGCGGCCTGGGCGTTCTTCCAGGAGATCGAGCGGGCAGGCGGCCAGGAGACGGCCCTACGCTCCGGGCTGGTCGGCGAGAGACTCGCCGCGACCTGGTCCGTACGCAGTGCGAAACTGTCCACGCGGCGTGAACCGGTGACCGGTGTCAGTGAGTTCCCGCTGCCGGCGGAGAAGCCGGTCGTACGCGAGCCGTTCCCGGAGCCACCGTCCGGAGGGCTTCCCCGGGTGCGACGCGACGAGGCGTTCGAGGTGCTCCGCGCCCGCTCCGACGCCCACCTCTCCGCCACCGGCGCCCGGCCACGCGTCTTCCTGACCACGCTGGGCCCGGCAGCCGCGCACACCGCGCGGCTCGCCTTCGCCTCGAACCTGTTCCTGGCAGGCGGCATCGAACCCGTCGTCGACGGCACCTTCGAGGAGAGCGGAGCCCGGGAGGCGTGCCTCTGTTCCAGCGACGCGCTCTACGCGGAGCAGGCCGAGTCCGTCGCCGGACAGCTGCGGACCGCAGGCGCCGAGCACGTGTTCCTCGCGAGCCGCCCGGGTCACCACGCCGGTGTCGATACGTACGTCTTCAGGGGCTGCGACGCCGTCGCGGTGCTCTCCGCCGCCCTCGACCGCATGGGAGTGTCCTGATGTCCATCCCTGACTTCTCCGGGATCAAGCTCGGAACGCCGAAGGCCGAGGTGACCGTCGACGAGTGGCGTACGGCGGTCGAGCGGGTCTCCGACGGCGATGACCTGCTCTGGGAGACTCCGGAGGGCATCGAGGTCAAGCCGCTGTACACCGGGCGGGACCTGGAGGGGCTCGACTTCCTCGGGACCTATCCGGGTATCGCGCCGTACGTGCGCGGGCCGTACCCGACGATGTACGTGAACCAGCCCTGGACGATCCGGCAGTACGCCGGATTCTCCACGGCCGAGGAGTCCAACGCCTTCTACCGGCGCAACCTCGCGGCCGGCCAGAAGGGCCTGTCCATCGCTTTCGACCTGCCGACCCACCGCGGCTACGACAGCGATCACCCCCGGGTCACGGGTGACGTCGGTATGGCGGGCGTCGCGATCGACTCGATCTACGACATGCGCCAGCTCTTCGACGGCATCCCACTGGACAGGATGTCGGTCTCCATGACCATGAACGGCGCGGTACTCCCCGTGCTCGCCCTGTACATCGTGGCCGCCGAGGAACAGGGCGTGCCGCCCGAGAAGCTGGCCGGGACCATCCAGAACGACATCCTCAAGGAGTTCATGGTCCGCAACACCTACATCTACCCGCCCGGCCCCTCGATGCGCATCATCTCCGACATCTTCGCGTACACCTCGCAGAAGATGCCCCGCTACAACTCCATCTCCATCTCCGGCTACCACATCCAGGAGGCCGGAGCCACGGCCGACCTGGAGCTCGCCTACACCCTGGCCGACGGCGTTGAGTACATCCGGGCGGGGCAGGCGGCAGGCTTGGACGTGGACGCGTTCGCCCCTCGGCTCTCGTTCTTCTGGGCGATCGGCATGAACTTCTTCATGGAGATCGCGAAGCTGCGGGCGGCCCGGCTCCTCTGGGCCAAGCTCGTCAAGGAGTTCGGCCCGAAGAATTCCAAGTCGCTCTCCCTGCGCACCCATTCGCAGACTTCCGGCTGGTCGCTGACCGCGCAGGACGTGTTCAACAACGTCACCCGCACCTGTGTCGAGGCGATGGCGGCCACCCAGGGCCACACCCAGTCCCTGCACACCAACGCCCTCGACGAGGCCCTCGCCCTGCCCACCGACTTCTCCGCGCGCATCGCCCGCAACACCCAGCTCCTGCTCCAGCAGGAATCCGGCACGACACGTGTGATCGACCCCTGGGGCGGCAGCGCATACGTCGAGAAGCTGACACACGACCTCGCCCACCGCGCCTGGCAGCACATCCAGGAGGTCGAGACCGCCGGCGGCATGTCCAAAGCCATCGACGCCGGCATCCCCAAACTCCGCATCGAGGAAGCCGCCGCCCGTACCCAGGCCCGCATCGACTCCGGCCGCCAGCCCGTCATCGGAGTCAACAAATACCGGGTGGAGACAGACGAGAAGATCGACGTACTCAAGGTCGACAACTCCTCCGTCCGCACCCAGCAGATCGAAAAGCTGCGCCGCCTGCGCGCGGAACGCGACGAAACCACCTGCCAGAACGCACTGGCGGCACTCACCCGCGCAGCCGGCGGCGAAGGCAACCTGCTGGAACTTGCCGTGGACGCCGCCAGGGCGAAGGCAACAGTGGGGGAGATCTCTGACGCACTGGAGAAGGTCTACGGCAGGCACGCGGGCCAGATCCGCACGATCTCCGGTGTATACCGCAAGGAGGCAGGTGAATCCCCGTCCGTGGGCCGCACCCGGGCCCTCGTGGACGCCTTCGCCGACGCCGAGGGGCGTCGGCCACGCATCCTGGTCGCCAAGATGGGCCAGGACGGACACGACCGCGGCCAGAAGGTGATCGCGACCGCCTTCTCCGACCTGGGCTTCGACGTCGACGTCGGCCCCCTGTTCCAGACCCCGGCCGAGGTCGCGCGCCAGGCCGTCGAAGCCGACGTGCACATCGTCGGCGTGTCCTCCCTCGCCGCCGGCCACCTCACCCTCGTCCCCGCGCTGCGCGAGCAGCTCGCCGAGCAGGGTCGCGAGGACATCATGATCGTTGTCGGCGGAGTGATCCCGCCTCAGGACGTTCCCGAGTTGCTGGAGATGGGCGCAGCGGCCGTCTTTCCGCCTGGGACGGTGATCCCGGATGCGGCCCACGACCTGGTCCGGCGGCTGGCCACTGCCCTCCGGCACGATCTCTGAAGGCCTCAATCACCATGGCAATCGACCTCGGCACGTACGTCAAGGGAGTGCTCGACGGCAAGCGAGCGGTCATCGCCCGCGCCATCACGCTCGTCGAATCCACCAACCCGCGGCACCGGGCCATGGCGCAGCGGTTGTTGACGGAGCTACTGCCGCACAGCGGCAGGGCCCGGCGGATCGGGATCAGCGGGGTACCGGGCGTAGGGAAGTCCACATTCATCGACGCCTTCGGCACGATGCTGACGCAACGAGGGCACCAGGTCGCGGTCCTGGCCGTGGACCCTTCCTCCAGTCGAACCGGCGGCTCCATCCTCGGCGACAAGACCCGCATGGAGCGGCTGGCCGTCGACACCGCGGCCTTCGTCCGCCCCTCCCCCACGGCCGGGACCCTCGGCGGCGTCGCCCGAACGACCCGCGAGTCAATCGTCGTGGTGGAGGCCGCTGGCTACGACGTCGTCCTGGTCGAGACCGTCGGCGTCGGCCAGTCCGAGACGGCCGTGGCGAACATGGTCGACTCCTTCCTGCTGCTCGCGCTGGCCCGTACCGGTGACCAGTTGCAAGGCATCAAGAAGGGCATCCTGGAGCTTGCCGATATCATTGCCGTCAACAAGGCGGACGGCCCCCATGAGCGCGACGCCCGAGCGGCTGCACGGGAGTTGGGAGGCGCCCTGCGGTTGCTGCACGGCAGGGACGCCTTCTGGACCCCACCGGTGCTCACCTGCAGCGCCCGGGAGTCGACCGGTCTCGATACCGTCTGGGAACGACTGGAACAACACTGGACCCTACTGGAGTCCACCGAACGTCTCACCGAGCGGCGCCGCACCCAGCAGATCGACTGGACCTGGACCATGGTGCGTGAAGAGCTACTCGGTCGCCTGCACACCAGCCAAGCCGTGCAGTCAGTGACACCCGCCCTGGAACAGGGAGTCAGAAACGGCGAGGTGACGCCCACCCAGGCCGCTGAGCTCATCCTGAGCGCCTTTGCCGGACGTGATGGTTGCGGCGTCGCGCCCCGCACCAGCGGCTCGGACTAGCCCGTAATCGCCGCTGGGGGTTCGCTGTCACGACCGGCTCTCCGACAGGGCCAGGTGCGCGAGCTGGGGATGCAGGTCGGGGCAGCTACCAAAAGAAATGCGCACGGCTTCATTCTGTCAACATTTATGACGTGGGGTGAGCCCGACGCCTCTGTAGCGCGAAAAGTGGACCGACCGATCGACCCGCACCGCCACCCAGTGAAGATGTGCCGTGATTATGCCATGTGCGCATTCAATGCGCACGATTCATGACAAGTAGGCCACTCGCTCCTCTCATGGAGCCAGACCCCATACCCCTACGCCACGCCTGATGCGCACGCATTCTTGATACACACAGAGGATTAAATGTTGACAGCTCCTTCATGCAGCATCATGATGGTGCTCATGCCCCTCCCCTTTCCTCGTCGCCCCATAGGTGCTGAGATGACGCGGAGGAACTCCGGGCGACACTCTCGGCGAGGGTGCCAAGATCCCGACACGCACGTCTCCGGCCGGCCGGATCAAGGCCGTGTTCGTTGCCGGCGCCGTCGCTTCCCGCTCGGAGGGCCGTCACCTCTGCTTCGTACGAGACGGAATGGCAGCAGAATCCAAAACTTCCGCCGGTCCGGTGCTCCTGGACAGCCACCGGGCCGGCGGATCCGTCACCGCTCCACCGTTCACCGCTCGCCTCAACCATGAGGCCACTCACACCCCGCCCCGGCCGCACCCTGTCCGAGGTGCCCTGCCTCGCGGCCGGGGCGGTCGAATTTGGGCCTTGGCGCCGCTCAACGCATGAAGGGCGCCTGCTACCCCTTTGCGTCGAGCAGCCCTATTCCCTGCGCATGGCCCGGCCGGCGACGCGCTCCAGGACAATTCGAGTTCGGTGCGGGACCACCAGGAATCGTCCCTCATCACTCCCGCGGTCTCGCGGAGGGCAGTGCGGCTCTCCAGCGGGTCCTCGTCCAGAAGGACCAGGTCGGCGGGCATTCGCCGGGACAGATGGACTGGTGGTGTCCCACTCGTAGGCATCAATCCAGCCTGAGGATGCCCCACCGTCCTTCGCGCCGCTCCAGGCGGTGCACTATGCGGGTGTACGAGACGAGGTCGACGGTGACACAAGTCCAAGAGAGTGGAAAGAAGGGCTCCGGCCGGGCTACCCGGTGACCCGGGCGCCCGCGTTCGGACGGTCCAGGCTCCGATGTGCCGGCGTGCGGTCCCGAAGCCGGGCTCGTTGTCCGCTCGGTGGCAGCGTCGTGGTCATGCCGTCACGCTGCTCTCATGCCAGGTGATCAACCAGGTACCGCATTTCCTGGTACTGCCGGTACCAGTTCGGATGAGTGGTACACGGTGAGGTGATGGCGGCAACGGGCTGGTCCGCTGGATCCTTCCGAGCGCTCCGCGAACATGGCTCCGTTCTGCACCGCGGCGGTGGTCTTTCGCGACGGTTGCATCGAGTCAAGTGCCCAGCATCCGGGCGACAACCGTGGTCAGTGGAGTGGCGGGTCGTTCGAGAAGCAGGCTGAGGTCGCCTGCGATGTGGGCCAGGGCGCCCTGGGAGATGTACAGGTCGGCGTCGACAATGAGGTCGGCGGTGTGGGAAGGCAGACCAGCATGGATGAGGATCTGCCAATACCGTTCGGCCGGCAGATCCGTGTAGGTGACTGGCTTGCCGGTCTGCGCGGCGCACGCCGCAGCGAGTTCCGGCATGGTCCAGGCAGTGTCTCCGGTGAGGTCGTAAATCTTTCCTGCCTGGTCGTCGAGAGTGAGGACGACGGCCGCGGCCTCGGCGAGGTCGGATCGAGTCGCGGAGGCGATCTGCCCTTGGCCCGCGCTGCCGACGATGGTGCCTCGTGCGACGGCGTCGGGCAGGATGGCGGTGTGGTTCTCGGTGTACCAGCCGTTGCGCAGCAGGACGGTCGGCAGACCGGCGTCGGTGAGGGCCTGCTCGGTGTCGCGGTGCACCCGCGCCGAGGTCATCGGGTTGGTGGTGGCTCTGGTGACCGAGGTGTAGGCGACCAGACCGGCCTCGGCCTTGGCAGCGGCATCGATGATCGCTCGGTGCTGGGCTATGCGGACGGGATCGGAGCCGGTCGAGGAGACGAGCATCAGCTTGTCGGCGCCCGCAAAAGCGAGCGGCAGGGTTTCCGGCCGGTCGTAATCGGCGTGGCGGACCTCGACGCCCATGGCGGCGAGAGCAGTTGCCTTGGCGGGGGCGCGGACGGCTGCGACGATCTGGGTGGCGGGGACGCCGCGTCGGAGAAGGTGCTCAATGACCTCGCTGCCGTACTGTCCGGTGGCACCGGTAACAACGATCATGAGAAGCAGGTGTCTCTTCCTGTGCGCGCGCACTATGCAGTGCGGGCGGGTGCCCCTATGGGTTTGGTCAAGGTGGTCGGATCGGTGTCGGGCGTGACTTCGCCTGGCACTCTGGCGTCACGAGGCTTGCGCCGGCGTGGCTGGGAGAAGGGAATGAGCTCTTGGGCGGCGGCTGACTGCAGGGGCCTGCTTCACCAGGGGCTGATGCCGTCGTTGTCGAGGAAGGTGCCGGTGGGGCCCTCGGGGCCGAGCAGCGCGGCCTGAACGATGGGGGCGGCGCCCTGCTCGACGGTCTGGAGGCCTTGGCGGCGGTTGAGGTCGGTGGCGGTGGGGCCGGGGTCGACGACGTTGATGCGCAGGTTGGGGTAGGCGCGGGCGTACTGGACGGTCAGCATGGATACCGCTGCCTTGGAGACCGGGTAGGGCAGCAGATTGGGTACTCGGGATTCGGCCCGTTCGGCGTCGTGGACGCGGGCGAAGGAGCCCAGGCCGCTGCCGACGTTGACTACGACACCGTTGCTGCTGCGCTCAAGGAGGGGGAGGAAGGCGTGCATCATGCGGACGATGCCGACGACGTTGGTGTCCAGGACGGCGGCCATGTCGGCTCCGGTGCACTCGCCGAGCGGTTGGGGCCCGCCGCCGTTGATACCGGCGTTGTTCACCAGGACATCGAGCCGGCCGTGCTCGTCGGCGATGTGCGCGGCAGCGGCCCGGACCGAGTCCTCATCGGTGACGTCCAGAACGAGCGGCAGGGCCCCGAGTTCCTTTGCAGCGCGCTGGGCGTTGTCATTGTTGCGGGCAGCGGTGTAAACGGTCTGGCCGGCGGCGACGAGCTGTCGGGCGGCCTCGAATCCGAGGCCCTTGTTGGCTCCGGTGATCAGGGTAATGGTCATGCACACCAGTGTGCGCAGCACCGCTGATAGCAGCCAGAGACGCTTCTTCCTGGTAACGGCAGTACCAGCCGGGTCCGTCTCTCATCATGTGCCCGCAATGGAACCCACGGGCTCGACCTGACGACCGGGGCGGTACAGAAGCGCGGGTGTCCCTCTCCGGCCGTCTGTGCGCCGCACCTGGATGGTGCGGCGTCCGTTGGTCACGCCTGGCGTGAGGCCAGTTCCACGACAGTGATGTCCGAGGGCGCGCCGACCCGGACGGGCGGGCCCCAGGCTCCGGCGCCACGCGTGACATACAGCTGGGTGTCGCCGTACCGCTCCAGTCCGGCGACGGTCGGGTTGTCCAATCGTGCGATGAGGTTGCCGGGCCAGAGCTGGCCGCCATGGGTGTGGCCGGACAGTTGGAGATCGACGCCGTGTTCAACCGCTTGGTCGATCATCACCGGCTGGTGGGCCATCAGTACGGCCGCGCGGGTCGTGTCGCGGTCGCCGAGCGCCCGGGCGTAGTCGGGGGCGTCGGCGTGGTCCTCGCCGGAGATGTCATTGACGCCGGCGAGGTCGAAGCCGGGTATCTCCGCGCGCGCGTTGCGCAGGGGATGGACGCCGAGCTCGCGTACCCGCTGTACCCATTGTTCGACGCCGGAGTAGTACTCGTGGTTGCCGGTGACGAAGTACGAGCCGTGACGGGCCCGTAGCTGGGCGAGCGGGTCCGTCGCGTTGCCGAGGTCGGCAACCGACCCGTCGACGAGGTCACCGACGATGGCCACCAGATCCGGCTGGGTGGCGTTGATGGTGTCGACGATCCGCTGGGTATGGGCCCGTCCTAGGATGGGCCCGAGGTGGATATCACTGACGACGGCGATCCGGTAGCCGTGCACGGAGCGCGGGAGCTTGGCGAGTGGCACGGTGATTCGCTTGACGCCCGGCCCGGAAAAAACGTCGGCCATGCCGTATCCGACCGTTGCGACGGCCGCCGCGGTGGCTGCCCCGCCGACGATCCGGGACACGAAGAGCCGACGAGTCACCCCAGAGGCCCGCGGAACCTCGTCGTCTTCCCGGCTCTCCTGGCCGGATCCACCCTCGGGAGCGCCGGGCATTTCGGTGGCATCGGTTCGGGCGGGCGCGGGAGCATCCGGATCTGCGGGGGTGAATGTGCGCCCGATGCTCTCGGCAGGCGGTGAAAGCGCGGCCGTCTCCGGATGGGCGATGGCTGCTTTCGGGGATGTGCGGCCCTGACCGGTCGCCTTGCGTCGGCCATGGGCGCGCAGCAGCAGCGGCCGGACCACCTCGCCCACAGCCAGGGCCAGTACCAGGTACAGCAGCAGGGCCAGCCACAGGAAGCCCGGCCATGCCAGCACCCGCTGGAGCCAGAAAGGCGAGCCCACCTGGCCCGCGCTCAGCGCGCCGAGCGAGAGCACCGGCAGGACGACCGCGGCGACCGTACCCGCACGCCGTACCGCACTTCCGCGAGCCGTCACATCGCGCACCAGTCGGCGCCATACGTACCAATGCATCCCGGCGTACAGGACGACGATCACCACCACCACTACCAACAGCACAACCAGCACGATCCGTTTTCCCCTGTCAGCTCTGTGCAGAGCCCTGCGCGGCGTGAGGCACGGCGTGACACCCGCCATCGCCCTCGGAAGACGGACGGACGCATGCCATGACCTGCGATCCTGCGGCACACCGCAGACAGAGCGCCAGGGACGCTCTTTCCTGGTAATGCCAGTACCAGGCTGTTGTTCACCTGTCAGGCTGCGACGATGGGCGTATGAATACGTCTGGTGAGCTGGGCACCATCCTGCGGGTATGGCGCGAACGGCTGACACCGAAAATGACGGGTCTGCCCGCGAGTACGGCCCGGCGCACCAGCGGGCTGCGGCGTGAGGAGCTGGCCGTGCTGGCCGGGGTGTCGGTGGACTACATCGTGCGTCTGGAACAGGGCCGGGCCTCCGCGCCGTCCGCACAGGTGTGTGCCGCACTCGCCCGCGCGCTCCAGCTGAGCGACGCCGAGCAGGAACACCTGTTTCACCTGGCAGGCCACGCCACCGGTACGGGCCGTATCAACCGCTTGGTGCCGGAAAGCATCCGGCGACTGGTGGACCGCACCAGCGACCGGCCTGTCGCCGTCTTCGACGCGATGTGGACCCTTCTGCTGTGGAATCCGCTCTGGGCGGCCCTCATGGGGGACCCCTCCCAGCTTCAGGAGACGGAGCGCAACGTCCTGTGGCTGCACTTCGTCGGGCTCTCCCCCTGCCACATCCGCAAGTCCCCGGGCACCGAGGGGTTCGACAACTCCATGGTCGCCGACCTGCGCCGCAGCGCCGGCCGCTACCCTGACGACCCCCAACTGCACCAGCTCGTCACACGACTGGGCGAGGAGAGCGAACGGTTCAGCGAACTCTGGCAGCGCCACGAGATCGCCGAACACGGTCCGACCGTCAAAAGCTTCGCCCACCCCGACGTGGGACGCCTCGACCTGGACTGTGACGTCCTCGCTACCCAGCGCGGTGACCTGCGCATCGTCATGTACACCGCCGAACCCGGCAGCGAATCCGAGGGCAAACTCGCCCTGCTTGCCACCATCGGCATCCAGCACATGATCACCGGGGCCACTCGGTAGCCGGCAGCCGTCAACCGGGAAGGCGGTGACCGTCCGGACGCCGGCCGACCTGTTTCTCGGCTCGCTCGGCAACCCGAACACTGCTCCGGACTACGGCTTCGCCGTCTCGAAGACCGCCGAGCGCCTGGGCGAGGGTCGGCCGTCGCCTCGCCGGAAGACGCCGAGTTGGCGAGGTGCTGGAGTTGTTGTGGGGTGCGTCGGCAGTGAACACCTGGAATGCCCGCCGCAGCGCGGTGCTGTCCTGGACCGGCTGGTGCGCAGAGTGCGGGCACGACGGGCCGAGGGTTCCGGCCTGGGCGAAGCGGCTGCCGCCGCTGGACTCTGACACCCCGGTGCGTTCGAAGTCGGCGATCGACCGGCTGGTCGCCCGCCGGGACGTCCACCTGCGGGAGAAGACGCTGTGGCGGATGCTCTACGAGACGCATGCCCGCCCGGAAGAGGTCTTGGACGTTCAACATCGAGGACCTGGACTTGGCCGCCGCTGCCGGTGAAGGCGAAGGGGTGCCCGCCCGAAGGCCCCCCGCAGCTCCCGCAGCGCGGCGGCACCCCATACGCCCGCGAGCCATCAGGGCTTGCTTGAGCCGTGTGCTCGGACAACGGGCCCGCGCGGTTCTGAGGGGGGCCGCCGCAGCAATGCGGCGGTCCTACCCGACCAGGCCGCGAAGAACTCGTCGCTCAACACCGGCAGCGAGGCCGGACCCTTCGAGGCCAGCACCCGCACGCCGCCCTCGGCCCACGCTCTGTGCCAGCGCTACACCGAGTGGACCGTTATCCGCAGGTCGTGGGCGATGACGGCGACCTCGTCACCAACAGCAAACCGCTCGGCTGCCTCCTGCCGCAACCGCTCACGAAACGCCCGCCGCTCAGCGGTCAGCCCGCCACCCTGCGCATACCTCATACAAACGGCATACCGCCACGACCATCAACTGTCAGCCCCTGAGACACCATGCTTTGAAGGTCAGTAGTGGCCGCGTGCGGACGCGGTGAGTAACGCAGGCGCCTGCTCTCTGCCCGGTTGGTGGTGTACTTCGTCCTGGGGCTGGCGCTGTTCTTGTCCGCTCCGTATCTCAAGCTGGCGAAGCCGCTTCACGCAGAGACTTCCCATCCGCGGAGTGATCGGGAGGTCGAGTCGCCCCTTCCCAAAGGCGTGCCGCCCTCGGGTGAAGTCAAAGTCCCCAGCCGCGGCAGTCACACAGCGATCATCCCAGTCGGATGCGCGCTCACCGACGACGTGCGAAGCTGCGAAGCTGGCCTACTTCGTCTCGTTCGGGTGGCTCGTGTGCACCTGCTCCAGGAAGACCGTGCGCTCGTGGACGTAGAACCAGATGCGCGCGGTGCCCTTCGCAGTCGGTTCGTGCTGCCACCTCTCATGGGTCGCGCCGCCACGCTCGATGACGCCGAGCTCACCTTTGAGCCGATAGTTCGTCGGCGTCGTGGACAGTGGCGTCCGCGTGAGGAAGTCCCAGGCCTCCGTCATGGGGTTGCGGATCGTCGCGACGAGGTCGCGCCATCCCTTCTGCGCGTCGGCTGTGGCGAAGCGGATCTCGTACTCGATCTTCTTCGGAGGACGAGGAACCAGTTCGCCCTTCCTGGCGGCCGCCACTGTTAGGGACGCTCCACGGTCTCATCGTCATCGAGCCACTCCAGAGCGGCGCCGCCGCTGCTGAGCCCGGCCGCGACGGCGGTGGCCGTCTCCTCCCAGGAGGTCAGCTCTGCGATCGCGAGGTGCGGCTGGCCGGTGGAGAACGACGCGCGCGCCGCATCGACGAGGTCCTGCGCGCAGGACTCCCGGTCGGCCGGCGACAGCGCGAGCATCCAAGGAAAAGCCTTGGACATCCGCGCGGCGAGCGAGCCGCGGTCGTCGAGGGTGACGGTGATGAGCTGTGCGGCAAAGTTCAGCAAGCGGGCTCGACCCTCGGCCTCGCGCTGCGACATCAGGACCAGAGCCTCGCCGTCGCGCCGGGTCACCGTCACGGGGTGATCCTCGGCCTCGGCAAAGACCTCGGCGGAGTGCTTGCTCAGGTCCGAGGAGCGCCGAGTCGCCACGGGAAGGCCTGCTGCGATGGTCATGCATCCACAGCATTCGGAACGTATTCGGAAGTCCAGTGGAGGCTGCGGAGTTCGTGCGTCAGACTCGGCCTCCGGATACGGTCCGATGCCAGATCTCAGCCTTCCTTCTGTCCAGGGCGCGGCTGTACGTGTTCGCGATGATCGGGCACGCCGGCCGGCGCATCCGCATCCTGGGCGCGACGGCACACCTGACCGCCTTCTGGGTGGCACAGGCCGCCAGGGACTTCGATGGATCTCGAGGATGCCGGCTGCCTTGACCAGGCCCAGGTGGTGGTCGCCGATGACGAGCCGGACCCCGGTCAGACCACGTTCGCACAGGTGACGCATGGAGCAGGAGATTGCCGATTCGCTGCAAACCAGGTGGCTGCGGCTTTGCCGCCAGTGAAGGAGGGCACTGGAAAGTGTCATCTCCCATTCAATCTTGATGAGTGATGAAAACAGCAGGTCAGAGCCGCTCAGAACCTCGGCATGAACTGGCATATGAAGTTCATCACCACCAAGAGCTTCATGCCGTTCGTCATCTACCGCGTGATCCTGGGCGTGGTGCTCTTCGTGCTGATCGCGGCCGGCGTCCTGAGCCCGCACGCGGGCGAGTCCGCGGGCTGACCGCCTCCCGGCACGGGCGATTTCGCCGATGACGTGCGGGTGGGCGCGGCGAGAGGTTGGGGGCGGCCGCCGGGACCGAGGGCGGCCGCGCTCGTGCCGTCTCGTGCTCACACGTCGGGAGACTCCCATGCTCGCTTCTCGTACGGCCGGCTCCGCCCTGCTGGCCGCCCTCGCACTCGCCACGTTCCCGGCCCCGGCGCCCGCCGCGCCGCTCCCGGCGGTGAACTACGTGGCCCTGGGCGACTCGTACGCCTCCGGTACCGGCGCCGGTGACTACTCCGACGTCCGGTGCACGCGCAGCCGCAAGGCGTACCCCGCCCTCTGGGCGACCGCCCACGCCCCCGCGTCGTTCGCCTTCGCCGCCTGCGGCGGTGCGCGGGTACCCGACGTGCTCGGCGACCAGCTCGGCGAACTCGACTCGGACACCACGCTGGTGAGCCTCAGCATCGGCGGTAACGACTCGGGGTTCGCCTCGACCATGCTCAGCTGCCGGTACTCCACGCTGCCGGCCTGCGAGAGGGCCCTGTCCGAGGCCGGCGAGTACGTCGTGAACAAGCTGCCCGCCGAGCTGGACACCCTGTATTCCACCGTGCGCGCCCGGGCACCGCACGCCCAGGTCGTCGTCCTCGGGTACCCGCACCTCTACAAGGAAGGCGGCCTCTGCCCCGGAGGACTGAGCTCCGGCAAGCGCACCGCACTCAACCGGGGTTCGGACCTGCTGAACGGGACGATCTCGGAACGCGCCCGGGCCGCCGGATTCTCGTTCGTGGACGGCCGGGCCGCCTTCGCGGGCCACGAGATCTGCACCGGCGACGAATGGATCAGCGGGTCGACCGTCCATCCGACCGCCGAGGGGCACGAGGCGGGGTACCTGCCCGCTCTCACCGGGGCGGTCACGGCGGGGCGGGGTCAGTAGACGTCGCGCAGGTACCGCTTGTCCGCGGCGAGCTGCTTGACGTACGCGGCGGCCGCGTCCTCCGGGAGCCCGCCGTGGGCCGTCGCGATCTCCCGCAGTGCCTGATCCACGTCCTTCGCCATGCGGGAGGCGTCCCCGCAGACGTAGAGGTGGGCACCCTCCTGCAGCCAGGACCACAGCTGGGCGCCGTGTTCCCGCATCCGGTCCTGGACGTAGACCTTGGCCCGCTGGTCGCGGGAGAAGGCCGTGTCCAGGCGCGTCAGTGTGCCGTCGGAGCGCAGTGCTTCCAGTTCATCCCGGTAGTAGAAGTCGGTGGCACGGCGCTGCTCGCCGAAGAACAGCCAGTTGGCGGCCCGGTGGCCGAGCGCGCGCCGTTCGTCGAGGAAGCCGAGGAACGGGGCGACCCCGGTGCCGGGACCGACCATCACCATGGGGGTGGCCGGGTCGGCCGGCGGCCGGAAGTGCGGACTGCGCTGCACGAAGACCGGTACACGGCTGTCCGCCGGCGCGTCGGCGAGGAAGGTGGATGCCACGCCCTTGCGGGGCTTTCCGTGGTGGTTCTCGTAGCGCACCACGGAGACGGTCAGACGGACGAGGGCGGGGTCGGTGAGCGGGCTGGAGGATATGGAGTAGAGCCTCGGCCGCAGACGGGCGAGTGCGGCCGTCCATTCGGCCGCCGTCGCGCGGGCGGAGTGCTCGGCGATGACGTCGATCGCCTGCCGCCCCCACGTCCACTGGGCGAGTTCGCCCTTGTTGTCCGCACGCAGCAGCTTCTTCAGGGTGCGGTCGTGGGTCCGGTCGGCGACCATGCGCAGGAGACCGGGAGTGATCCGGGCCAGGTCCAGGTGGCGGTGGAGGGCTTCGCCCAGCGGGACGGCACCCGTCCCGGGGACGTCGACGGGGGCGGCGGGGTCCAGCCCGGTGACGGCCAGCCACTCGGCGACGAGGCCCGGGCAGTTGAGCGGCACGACACCGAGCGCGTCGCCCACCCGGTAGTCCAGCGGCGTGGAGCCGTCCCGGGTGTCGAAGGTGAACTGACGTACTTCCTTGGCCGCGCCGGCCAGGCTGAGCAGCCGGTTGCCGGCGAGACGCGCCGGTACGGGCGCCGCCTTGGCCGACCCGGCGGGAGCGGCTGCGGCCGCGGTGGCCGGGCCGGCCGGGGCGGGGACACCTGGTGTCGTGGCGGCGGGAGTGCCGGGCGCCGGGAGGGCGGCCGGGGTCCCGAGCGCCGCGCACACCTCGTCGAGCCACTGTCCGGCCGGCTCCTCGTAGTCGGGTTCGCAGTCCGTGCGGGGGACGAGCCGTACGGCGCCCAGCGCGTCGAACCGCTCGTCGAGCCGCCTGCCGTGCCCGCAGAAGTCGTCGTACGCGGAGTCACCGAGGGCGAGTACGGCGTAGCGCACGCCGTCCAGGCGGGGTGCGTCGGGCCGGTTGAGCGACTCCCAGAACCCGGAACCGTTGTCGGGCGCGTCACCGTCACCGAAGGTGCTGGTGACGACCAGCAGGTCGGCCCCCCGGGGCAGGCTCTCCAGCGGACCGTCGTCCATGCCCCGGAGCACCGCCGTCCGCCCCCGGTCGGTCAGGCGCCGCGCGGCGGCCGCGGCGACCTCCTCGGCGTTTCCGGTCTGCGACGCCCAGAGGACCACGACCTGTCTCCCGGGCGCGGGTGTGGTGTCCGGTTCGGTGGCCTCCGGCACCGGGTTCTGCGCGGCGGTGCCCGGTGCCCGGGAGAACATGCCCGCCAGTACGCCGTCGACCCACAGGGCGTGGTCGGGGGCGAACGGAGCGGTCGGCGGCAGTACCGGGGTGCCGGTGGTCCGCCCGTCGAGTCCCGCCAGGAATCCGGACAGGTAGCGGCGCTCTCGTGGCGTCAGCACGGGTGGCGCCGTGTCGGTGAGGCCGAGGACACCGGCGAGCGTGGCGGCGGGTGCGCCCGCCGGCAGGGGGGTGGGGCCGGCCACGGACGCGACCTTCGTCAGCGTCACCGCGCACGCCTTGAAGCCGGGCTGCAGGGAGACGGGGTCGACCGCGTCGTTGGTCACCGCGTTGACGCTGAGGTACTCGCCGAAGAGGTCGTTCCAGTGGAACGGGGCGAAGCAGTCCCCCGGGCGCACACGGTCGGTCACGACGGCCGGCAGGACGGCGCGGCCGCGCCGGGACGCGACCTCGACCGCGTCGCCGTCCGTGACGGCGAGTGCCTGGGCGTCCTGCGGATTGATCTCCAGGAAGGGCCCCGGGTTCAGCCTGTTGAGCTTGCCGACCTTCCCCGTCTTCGTGAGGGTGTGCCACTGGTGCTGGACACGCCCGGTGTTGAGGACGTACGGGAAGTCCTCGTCGGGCATCTCGGCCGCGGGCATGTGCGGCCGGGCGTGGAACACCGCGCGGCCGCTCGCCGTGGGGAAGGCCAGCCGGGGCACGGTCGCGTCCGGGCGCACCACGAGGGTCTGGCTGACTCCGTCGTTGACGTAGCGGACGGGGTTGCGGCCGGGGCCGTCCGGGGTGGCGCTGGGCCACTGGACGGGGGTCCGTGCCAGCCGTTCGTAGGTGACACCGCGCAGGTCGTAGCCGGTTCGCGGGTTGTGCGCCTGCCTGATCTCCTCGAAGACCTCCTCGGCGTCGCGGTAGCCGAAGGCGTCCTCGTACCCCATCTCGCAGGCGATCCGCGCGATGATCCGCCAGTCGGGCCATGCCTCGCCCGGCGGGTCGGCGGCGGGCCGGGCGAGTGTCAGGCAGCGCTCCGAGTTGACCATGACGCCTTCGGCCTCGCCCCACAGGGCGGCGGGCAGGGCCACGTCGGCGTAGGCGTTGGTCTCGGTGTCCGCGAACACGTCCTGGGTCACGACGAACTCGGCGGCCTCGAGTCCCTCGATGACGGTTCTGCGGTTGGCCACGGACGCCACCGGGTTGGTGCAGATGATCCAGCAGGCCTTGATCTCGCCGTCCGCCATCCGCCGGAACATGTCGATGGTCCCCGCCCCCGCGGCGTCCGTGCGCAGGGTCCCGGGCGCGATGCCCCACAGCTTCTCGACGAAGGCGCGGTCCTCGGCGGACCGGGTGCTGCGCTGGCCCGGCAGGCCGGGGCCCATGTACCCCATCTCGCGGCCGCCCATGGCGTTGGGCTGGCCGGTGAGCGAGAAGGGGCCGCTGCCGGGGCGGCAGACGGCGCCCGTGGCCAGGTGCAGGTTGATCAGGGCGTTGGTGTTCCAGGTGCCGTGCGTGCTCTGGTTGAGCCCCATGGTCCAGCAGCTGGTCCACTCGCCGGCCTCGCCGATCCAGCGGGCGGCCAGGCGGATGTCGTCCTCCGGTATGCCGGTGGTCGCGGCGACTCCCGCGGCCGGGTAGTCCTGGAGGAACGCCGGCATGGCCTCCCAGCCCTCGGTGTGCTCGGCGATGAAGTCGGGGTCAGTGTGCCCGTTCTCGACGAGCAGGCGCATCAGTCCGTTGAGCAGGGCCAGGTCCGTGCCGGGCCGTATCTGCAGGAAGAGGTCGGCCTTCTCGGCGGTGGCGGTGCGGCGCGGGTCGACGACGATGAGTTTCGCGCCCGCCTTCACCCGTTCCATCAGGCGGAGGAACAGGACGGGGTGGCAGTCGGCCATGTTCGCGCCGATGACGAGGAACACGTCGGCGTGGTCGAAGTCCTCGTAGGAACCGGGCGGGCCGTCCGCGCCGAGGGAGAGGGTGTAGCCGCTGCCCGCGCCCGCCATGCACAGCCGGGAGTTCGACTCGATCCAGCTCGTGCGGACGAAGCCCTTGGCCAGCTTGTTGGCCAGGTACTGGGCCTCCAGCGTCATCTGCCCCGAGACGTACAGCGCGAGCGCGTCGGGGCCGTGCTCGTCGACGGTCGCACGCAGCCGCCGTGCGGTCTCCCGGACGACGTCCTCCATGGGCAGGGGGGCCGGTTCCTCGCTCCGCTCGGCCCGGACCATCGCGGTCGTCAGCCGGCCGGGGGCGGCGAGCATCTCGGCACTCGTCGCGCCCTTGGTACAGAGACGGCCGCGGTTCGCCGGGTGCGCCTTGTCACCGGCGGCCTTCAGGACGGTGCGCCGGCCGTCGGGCCCCGCGGCCACGTCGAGGACGATCCCGCAGCCGACACCGCAGTACGAGCAGACCGTCCGCACCTGGGTGGGGCCGTCCGGCTGCGGATTCGACGGGGTCATGTACGGCCTCCCATGGGAACGCTGGTTCCGCGACGGTACGAAACGCCCGTTTCCCGGGTGTCACGCCGGACGATCAAGCGCGGTTACGTCCCCTGCACAGCCGGCGGCACGGGGTGGTGAGGGCCTGCGGCGCCCCGCGTGACGCGGAGGCGCCTTCCGGCGGCGGCCGGAACCGCGGACCCGGGCCGCCCCGGCGCGGGGTGGTGGGCCCACACCCTCACGGCGTAGGCCGACCGCGGTGTTCCCCCTGGGCCTCGTACCCGGGGCCGTGCCCTCCGGCGGCGGGGCGGCGCTCCTGCGCGGGGCACGCTCTCCGTGCGCCGCGGATCTTCTGCCGCACACTGGGAACACTGGGAGCACGCGGAGGACCGGTGAGGAGGTCTCGGCATGCCGATGCGGGACTCGGGGGTGGCGGCGGACCGGCCGGCCGGCGGTGCCGGGCCGTCCGAACGGCTGCTGGGCACGCGCACGGGGCGGGGAGCCGCGGCCGTGCTCGCAGGCGCTCTGCCCGCCCTGGCGTTTCCCGCGCCGTCCCTGTGGTGGTTCGCCTATGTGGCGCTGGTGCCCTGGCTGCTGCTGGTCAGGTCGGCGGGGACCGGGCGCCGGGCGGCCGTCGACGGCTGGCTCGGGGGTCTGGGTTTCATGCTTGCCGTGCACCACTGGCTGATGCCGAGTCTGCACGTCTTCATCGTGGTCCTCGCCGCCCTGCTCGGACTGCTGTGGGCGCCCTGGGGGCTGCTGGTCGCCCGGCTGCTCGGCGGATCGCCGTCCGTCGGGCGCTCCCTGGCCGCCGTGGTGGTGGTCCCCTCGGGCTGGCTGATGATCGAGCTGGTGCGCTCCTGGGAGGGACTCGGTGGTCCCTGGGGGCTGCTGGGCGCCAGCCAGTGGGAGGTCCGGCCGGCCCTGCGGATCGCGTCGGCCGGGGGCGTATGGCTGGTCAGCCTGCTCGTGGTCGCCGTCAACACCGCGCTCACCCTGCTGGTGGCGGTGCCGTCGGCGCGCAGGGCGGCAGCCGTGGCGCTGGTGGCGTGTGCCCTGTGCGCGGGCGGAGTCGTTGCCTGGGCCCCGCAGCCGCGTGAGGCGGGTACGGTCCGTGTCGCCGTGGTGCAGCCGGGTGTCGTCGACGGCCCCGGCAGTGTGGACCGCCGGTTCGCCCGGGGCGAGGAGCTGACCCGTTCTCTCGCGGGCCGTGGCGTGGACCTGGTGGTGTGGGGGGAGAGCAGCGTCGGAGTGGACCTGTCGCACAGCCCCCGCACCGTCTCGCGGCTGGCGGCCCTCTCGCGTGCGGTCGGGGCCGATGTGCTGGTCAACATGGATGCCCGGCGCAGGGACGGGGGGGACCGGGCCGGCATCTTCAAGTCCGCCGTACTGGTCGGCGCGGACGGGCCGGTCGGCGAACGGTACGACAAGATGCGTCTCGTCCCGTTCGGTGAGTACGTCCCGGCGCGTGCGGTGCTCGGCTGGGCCACCTCGGTCGGCAAGGCGGCCGGTGAGGACCGGATCCGGGGTGAGCACCCGGTGGTCATGGACCTCCCGGACGCGGACGGGCTGCGCGTGGGGCCGCTGGTCTGCTTCGAGTCGGCGTTCCCCGACATGAGCCGGCGGCTGGCCGGGGACGGGGCGCAACTGCTCGTCGCCCAGTCGTCCACGTCGACGTTCCAGAACAGCTGGGCCCCCGCCCAGCACGCCTCGCTGGGGGCTCTGCGGGCGGCCGAGACGGGGCGCCCGATGGTGCACGCCACGCTGACCGGCGTGAGCGCGGTGTACGGCCCGGGGGGCGAGGGAGTGGGAGCTCCGCTCGGCACGGACGTGAGCGGCGCGGAAGTGTACGACGTGCCGCTCGCCCGGGGCACCACGCTCTACGTGCGGCTGGGCGCCTGGCCGGTGTACGCGGCACTGGCGGCGCTGGCCGCCTTCCTCGGCGCGGCGGGGGTACGGATGCTCAGGACGCCTGCTCGAGTGCGTCCAGGACGACCCGCTCGCACAGCCGGTGGGTCTCCAACGCGTCCCGGGCGCTGAGCAGCCGCCCGTCCCGGACCGCGTCCAGGAAGGACAGCACGCTCTGTTCGATGCCCCGCTGGCGGGCGACCGGCACCCAGTCACCGCGGCGCCGGAGGGTGGGCAGGCCCTTGTGGTCGACGACGTCCGCGAGGTTGAGGACCTGCCGCTTGGCGTCCTGGCCGGACACCTCGAGGATCTCCTCGGTCGACCCGTTGAGCCGGTTCATCATGCCGATGGCGGTGAAGCCGTCGCCGGACAGCTGCAGGACGACGTGGTGCATCAGACCGTCGGCGATCCGGGCCCGCACCACGACGTCGGCGACCGGGCCCGGTACGAGGAAGCGCAGCGTGTCCACGACGTGGATGAAGTCGTCGAGCACCAGGGTGCGCGGATCCTCGGGCAGCCCCACCCGGTTCTTCTGCATGAGGATCAGTTCACGCGGGTGCTCGGCACACTGTGCGTACGAGGGGGCGAGTCTGCGGTTGAAGCCGACGGCGAGGGAGGTCCCGCGCTCCTCGGCGAGCGCGACCAGCCGCTCGGACCCGGCGAGTTCGTAGGAGAGCGGCTTGTCGACGTACGTCGGGACCCCGGCTTCGATCAGCCGCCCGACGATCTCGGGGTGCGCCTGCGTCGGCGCGTGCACGAACGCGGCGTCCAGCCCCTCGGACAGGAGCGCGTCCAGATCCGTGTGACACTGCCGCCCGGGGACGCGGTAGGTCTCCGCGACGGCGGCCAGCGTGGCGGGGGTGCGGGTCTGCAGATGCAGCTCGGTCCCGGGCACCGTCGTCAGTACCGGCAGATAGGCCTTCTGCGCGATGTCGCCGAGTCCGATGCAGCCGACCTTCACCGAGTTCTCCCTGTCGCCACGGGCGCGCCGCCTCACGGCCGCGTCACCTGCTCTTCCCTGGTCCCGGCAGCATACGTGCGCCGGGGCGTCCCCCGGCCGCCGGTCCTCGCCCCCGCCGGCCCCCGCCCCACCGGTCCGCGCCCTGCCGGCAGGACGTGCACGGACCGAGGAGCCGCCGGCACGACGCCCGCCGGCCGGTACCCGGGTGAGGGGCACCGCGCAAAGGTGTGGTGAGGCCGGGCCCCCGCTACCCGGCCGCCCCGCTCCCCCGCAGCCGCAGCTCCAGACGCCCGATGGCCGCCCGGACGCCGCCGCCGTACCCGTCGTCCTCCAGAACGCCGACGGCCTCCCACGCCCGGTCCAGGTGGGACCGGGCGGCCTGGTAGCGCTGGAGCTTCAGGTAGTCGGCGGCGAGGTTGAGGTGCAGCGAGGGGAAGAAGGCCCGCACCGCTGTCACGTCCCGGTGGTGCGCGGCGGCCGACCGCGCCGGTCCCTCGGCCGGGTCGGTCAGCCCCTCGGCGGCCGCCAGGGCCCGGAGGTCCCACGCGAGCTCGTCCCCGGGGTCGTCCTGGGTGTCGGCCATGTAGTGCGCGAGGGTGCACCGGTGCAGGGCGTGGCCGCACTCACCGATCTCCGACCAGATGCGCCGGAACCGGTTGCGTGCCTCCTCGCGGTCTCCGCCGTGCAGCAGCATGACCGCCTGGCCGATCCTGGTCATGACGGCGTCCCCCGACGCTTCACGCTGCTCCACGACAGAGGTCTCCCTGAGATTGCCGTCCGGCCCTGTTCCCGTCGGTCCGACGCTAGCCCGAGCCGTCGGGAAACGCTCTCAGGCGCGGGGCCGGTCCGCCACCGGGGCGTCCGTCAGCCCAGGTCCGGGATGCGCCAGTCGATGGGCTCGTGCCCCTGTGCGGCGACGGCCTCGTTGATCTGGGTGAAGGGGCGGGAGCCGAACCACCGCTTCGCGGAGAGCGGGGAGGGATGCGCGCCCTTCACCACGGCGTGACGCTCCTGGTCGATCAGCGGTATCTTCTTCTGCGCGTAATTGCCCCAGAGGACGAAGACCGCCGGGTCGGGCCGGTCGGCGACCGCGCGGATCACCGCGTCGGTGACCTTCTCCCAGCCCTTCCCCTTGTGCGAGTTGGCCTCGCCGCCCCGGACGGTCAGCACCGCGTTGAGCAGCAGGACACCCTGCTCGGCCCAGGGCATCAGATAGCCGTTGTCGGGGACCGGCAGGCCGAGCTCGTCGTTCATCTCCTTGTAGATGTTGCGCAGCGAGGGGGGCGTCTTCACCCCGGGGCGGACGGAGAAGCAGAGCCCGTGTCCCTGCCCCTCGCCGTGGTACGGGTCCTGGCCCAGGACGAGGACCTTCACCCGGTCGTACGGGGTGGCCTCCAGCGCGGCGAAGACCTGCTCGCGCGGCGGGTACACCGGCCCACGGGACCGCTCCTCCTCGACGAAGTCCATGAGCTCCTTGAAGTACGGCTTCTGGAGCTCTTCGCCGAGGACGCCGCGCCAGGATTCGGGCAGCAGGTCGGTGTCGGTCACGTCCACAACCTCCGGTACACGTTCGGTCCTTGCTGTACAGAACCTACCGGGAGCCACTGACAACGCCTCCGCCGCGCGACTCCTACCAGCTGGTCTTGCGGTAGAGCTCCCACAGCTGCATGACCGTCTGCGGGTCCAGGGCACGCTCGCCCCCGCCGATGTCCTCGCCCGCCGCGACGTACAGCTTGCCCTGCCACAGCGGCAGCAGCCGGACGTCCTCGACCAGGATCTCCTGAGCCCTCCTGAACTGCTGGGAGACGGCCCCGCGGTCGCTCTCCTTGCGGGAGGAGGGCAGCAGGTCCTGGGTGATCTCGTCGGTCAGGTAGGGCGTCCCGGTGACGCTCCCCCTGCCGACGAACGGGGCGATGAAGTTGTCCGGATCCGGGAAGTCGGGGAACCAGCCTCGTCCGAAGACCGGGTAGTCACCCTTGGTGAAGCCTTCCTGGAAGTTCTTCCACGGCGCGCTCTTCAGGGTGATCTTGAACAGGCCGGACGCCTCCAGCTGGCGCTTGATCTCCGCGAACTCGGGAGCCGTGGAGGAGCCGTAGCGGTCGGTGGTGTACCAGAAGGTCATCTCGACGGGCTTGTCGATCCCGGCCCGGGCCAGGATCGCCTTCGCTTTGGCCTTGTCAGGGTCGCCGAAGGCGTCGAAGAAGCTCGTCGTGTGGCCGGCGATGCCCTTGGGCACCATGGAGTACAGCGGCTCGGCGGTCCCCTGGTAGACCTTGGCGACGAGGGCGTCGCGGTTGACCAGCTGGGCGATGGCCCGCCGGACGGCGAGCTTGCCCGCGGCGGGGTCCTTGGGGTTGAAGACGAGGAAGCGGATGTCCGCGCCGACCGTCTCGACGAGCTGCAGACCGTTGTGGTCCTGCTGGTCGTCCTCGAGGCTCACGACCTCCTCGGCGGTGAGACCTCGGTACGTGGCGTCGATCTCCTTCTTCTTCAGGGCCGCCACCATGGGTGCGGAGTCGTCGAAGTAGCGGATCGTGACCGCGCTGTTCTTCCGGTCGGCGAAGCCCTTGTAGTCGGGGTTCTTGGTCAGCTCCGCCTTCTTCCCCGGCTCGTACGAGTCCAGGAGGTACGGTCCCGACCCGGTGACCTTGCCGTCGTCGCGGACGCGGTCCGCGGGGTAGTCACCGGGTGCGACGAGGGACATCGCGGGCGTGGCAAGGATGAACGGGAAGGTGGCGTCCGCCTTGCTGAGGTGGAAGACGACCGTGTCGTCGCCGTCGGTCTCCACCCGGTCCAGGGAGCCGAGCATTCCGGCGGGGCCGCCCTTGACCTTGATCTTCACGATGCGGTCGATGGAGTACTTCACGGCCGCGGCGTCGATCGGGTCCCCGTTGGAGAACTTCAGGCCCTTACGCAGGGTGCACCGGTAGGCCATGCTCGTCGTGTCGGTGAACCGGCAGGACTCCGCCGCGTCCGGCTCGGGACTCGCACTGCCGGTCGGAAAGCTCACCAGGGTCTGGAAGACGTTCCTCATCAGCTCCCAGGAGCCGTCCCAGGCCGCCGCCGGATCGAGGGTCGAGGGCGAACTCGTCGTTCCGACCGATATCTGCTGATTCGTTTCCGTGCTGCTGTCGGACAGGAGTCCGCAGCCGGCCAGCAAAGAAAGGGAAGCAAGGGCTGCAGCAGACTGCAGACCGGCCCGGTAGAACACGTGCACGCTCCTCGATCGGCCTTGGGGTCGGCAGACCATACCGCAGCGCCCCGCCGGGTCAATCCTCTGTCCCGGCGGGGCACTTGCGTCAATCAGGACGAAACAGGTCCAGCCCGCTCTCAGGCCACGCCGGCATTCAGGAAGATACCGCCGTCGATCACGAGTGTCTGCCCCGTGATCCAGTCCGACTGGGCGGAGGTGAGGAACGCGGCCGCACCCCCGATGTCCTGCGGCACGCCGAGCCGGCCCAGCGGATAGGCCGCGGCGGCCTCGGCCTCCCGGCCCTCGTACAGCGCCTCGGCGAACTTCGTCTTCACCACGGCGGGGGCGATCGCGTTGACCCGGACGACCGGTGCGAACTCGTGCGCCAGCTGGAGCGTCAGGTTGACCATCGCCGCCTTGCTCATGCCGTACGCGCCGATGAACGGCGACGCGGAGACCCCGGCGACGGAGGCGATGTTGACGATCGCGCCGCCGTTGTCCTTCTGCCAGGCCTTCCAGGTCTGCTGGGCGAAGCCGAGCGCCGAGATGACGTTGGTCTCGTAGACCTTGCGCGCGACGCCCAGGTCGAGTTCCGCCATGGGCCCGAACACGGGGTTCGTACCGGCGTTGTTGATCAGGAAGTCGACCCGGCCGAAAGCCTCCATGGCCCGCTCGACGGCCGCCGCCTGGTGCGCCTCGTCGTGCGCCTTGCCCGCGACGGCGACGGCGTTGTCCGCGCCGAGCTTCTCGACGGCCTCCTTCAGGGCGTCCTCGCCCCGCCCCGTGATGCAGACCCGGTCCCCCCGGGCGACGAGCGCCTCGGCGATGCCGTAGCCGATGCCGCGGCTCGCACCCGTGATGAGCGCGACCTTGCCGCTGTGCTGCACAGTCATGATGTCCGTTGCCCTTCCGGGGTCAGTTGAGCGGTCCGCCGGCGACGTACATGACCTGTCCGGACACGAAGCCCGCGTCGTCGCCGGTGAAGAAGGCGATGGCGTTGGCGATGTCCTCGGGGCGGCCCACTCGCTGGACCGGGATCTGGGTGGCCGCCGCCGCCTGGAACTCCTCGAAGCCCATACCGACCCGGGCCGCCGTCTGCGCGGTCATCTCGGTGACGATGAAGCCCGGGGCGACGGCGTTGGCGGTGACACCGAACTTGCCGAGCTCCTTGGCGAGCGTCTTTGTGAAGCCCTGGAGCCCGGCCTTGACGGCGGAGTAGTTGGCCTGGCCGCGGTTGCCCAGGGCCGAGGAGGAGGACAGCGAGACGATACGGCCGAACTTGGCCTCCACCATGTGCGACTGCACGGCCTTCGCCATCAGGAACGCGCCCTTGAGGTGCACGTTCATGACCAGGTCCCAGTCCGCCTCGCTCATCTTGAAGAGCAGGTTGTCGCGGAGCACACCCGCGTTGTTGACGAGGATCGTCGGGGCGCCGAGCTCGGCGGCCACGCGCGCGACGGCGGCCTCCACCCGCGCGCTGTCCGACACGTCGCAGCCGACGGCCAGGGCGGTGCCCCCCGCGGCGGTGATCTTCTCGACCGTGTCCTTGCACGCCGCCTCGTCGAGATCGAGTACGGCGACGGCACGGCCCTCGGCCGCCAGGCGCACGGCGGTGGCGGCGCCGATGCCCCGTGCCGCTCCCGTCACGATGGCGACGCGCTGCTCGGTGGTGGACATGCTTGGTTCTCCTCGCCCTTGGATCGCCGCTCAGCGGACGTCAGGAAGTTCCCGATAACTGAGCAACCGCTTAGTACCTTCAGCAGACGAGACGCTAGAAGCCCTGGCACCCGGTGTCAACGGGCCGCGGGCGCGAGGACGCATGTCACACCCGAAGGCCCCCGCCGGGCGCACCGCCGAGTGCGCCCGGCGCACGCGCTCAGCGCACC